>CAZKCF010000105.1:0-3282 GCA_964551365.1 uncultured archaeon | reverse complement strand
TTGAACGCTGCTGTCGAAAGCATGCCGTCCACCACGTCTAACGTGGATTTTACTGTGTCGAAGGCGTCCCACAGCATGGGTTTGTCTTCCTGGAGGTCTCTGTTGTATCCCATCGGAAGCGACTTCATTGTCGTGAGAAGCTGTATTAACGTGCCGTAGACCCTGCCAGTGCGGCCTCTCGCAAGCTCTGCCACATCAGGGTTCTTCTTTTGCGGCATAATCGAGCTCCCGGTCGTGTACTCGTCCGCAAGAGTAATCATGCCAAACTCGAACGTACTCCACAACACAAGCTCTTCAGCCATCCTGCTGACGTCGGCCATGAGCAAAGCCAGCGCCGAAGCGCTCTCAAGCATGAAGTCCCTGCTGCTGACGGCATCCAGCGAGTGGGTTAAAACTCTGTCAAAACCAAGCAATTTAGCTGTGAACTCGCGGTCTATCTTAAATGAGGTTCCGGCTAAAGCGCACGCACCCAGTGGGCTTACGTTCACGTTATCGTAGGCGTCAAGCAGCCTCCTGAGGTCTCGCATGAGCATGCTCACGTAGGCTGTAGCCCAGTAGGCTAACGTTATCGGCTGAGCCTCCTGTGTGTGAGTGTAGCCGGGCATCACAGTGTACTTGTTTTTGCCCGATATTGCGAGAAGAGTCGTCTGGAGCCTTATCACAGCCTCAGCCACGTCAAGAAGACGCGTCCTAGCGTACAATCTCGAGTCGGCGTTAACCTGGTCATTCCTGGAGCGCGCAGTATGCAGTTTTTTCCCGGCGTCGCCGGCTAGTCTTATTAGTTTTTCCTCGACATTCATGTGAACGTCCTCGTGTTTTCTGTCGAGCGTGAGTTTTCCCTTAAGGTAGTCTGATTCAATTCTCTCGAGGCCGCGCAGTATTTTTCTCGCGTCGGACTTGGTTATTATTTTTTGTTTCGCGAGCATTAGCGTGTGGGCTTTGCTGCCCCAGATGTCTTCCAGAACCATCTTCTCGTCGACTTCAAGCGACTCGACGTAGGCTTCAACTTCCGAAGCAGTGTCCCTGCTGAACCGGCCAGACCACAATTTCATAGTATCTCCTATAATAATTTAACATACTCCTTAAATTAGCATGTTCCGTGTCGCAGAGCCAGCTTCCTGTGTTGTTCACGAAACAACAGAAGGCGCTGACGTCTTCGTGGAGTGTTTTTCACGGTCGCATGCAATTGCGGGCCTGCTTGAGGTGGATGAGATTTTTATGTGATGCTATTAATAATATTAGAGGGTTTTTTCATGGAGAAGGGCGTGCTTGTTTTGGGTGATGGGACAGCCGTTGAAGGAAACTGTTTTGGTTCCAGCGGTTGTGTTGAAGGCGAAGTAGTCTTCAACACCGCGATGGTCGGCTACCAGGAGTCGCTCACCGACCCGTCATACAAATACCAGATTTTGATGCCCACTTACCCGCTCGTCGGCAACTACGGGATAAGCGACTTGGCGATGGAGTCCTCGCGCATTCAGGCTGAGGGTTTTGTCGTCAGCGAGTTGTGTGATTCACCAAGCAGTTTCATGTCTTCCAAGACGCTTGACGTGTTTCTGAAGGAGTACAAGATTCCTGCTATTCACGGCGTAGACACGAGGTTTCTGACTCGGAAGATAAGGGTTCACGGCGTGATTGAAGGCATCCTCAAGTGCCCGTACGAGAGGAAGGAGCTTCCAGAGCTTAAGGAGAAGGCGAAAAACCTGAAGTCTATCTCCGAGATGGATTTAGTAGAGCTTGTTTCAACCAAAAAGATTATAGAACACAAGCCCCCGAAATCTAAGAAGACTGTTGTGCTGTTAGACTGCGGCGTAAAACTCAGCCAGATAAAAGGCCTTCTGGAGCGTAACATAACTGTGATTCAAGTTCCAGCCAAAACGCGTTTGCAGAAAATCATGGAGTACGAGCCAGATGGAGTGGTCGTGTCCAACGGACCCGGCGACCCAATGAAGGCGGATTACGTGATTGACACAATCAAAAAGCTTGTTGGCGAAGAGCTCCCGCTCATGGGCATATGCCTTGGAAACCAGCTCATATCACTGGCGTTCGGCGCTAGGACCTTCAAGCTCAAGTTCGGCCACCGCGGCATGAACCAGCCTGTCAAGGAGTTGGCGACCAACAGGGCTTACATAACAAGCCAAAACCACGGTTTTGCGGTGGACTGCGACAGCCTTGATGGCACAGGCCTTGAGGTAACTCACCTGAACTTGAACGACAAAACATGTGAGGGCGTGATGCACGAGAGCCTTCCGGTCATGGCAGTGCAGTATCATCCTGAAGCTCATCCAGGGCCTTGGGACAACTATTACCTTTTCGACCGTTTTATCGGGAAGATGAAATGAGAGAGAACGTCAAGAAAGTCTTGGTTATCGGAAGCGGGCCCATACGCATAGGACAGGCTGCGGAATTCGACTACAGCGGAAGCCAAGCGTGCCTGAGCCTCAGGGAAGAGGGCGTCAAGACCGTTCTAGTAAACAGCAATCCTGCGACAATACAAACCGACACAGACATCTCAGACATAGTCTACTTGGAGCCGCTTGACCCAGACGTTGTCGAAAGCATAATCGCTAAAGAGCGGCCGGACGGCATACTCCCAACCATGGGCGGCCAGACTGGATTAAACCTAGCGACTGAACTACACAACAGGGGCGTTCTAAAAAAATACTGCGTCAAAGTCCTTGGCACACCCATCAAAGCCATAGCGCGCGGGGAAGGCCGCGAAGAGTTCGCGAAACTCATGCGCAAGATTGGCGAACCAATCCCGTTCAGCAAGGCGGTGAAAAACATTGAGGACGCGTTGTCTGTGGTGTCCAAGATAGGCTACCCCGTAATAATCCGCCCGGGCTACACGTTGGGCGGCACGGGCGGCGGAATCGCGTTCAATGAGCAGCAGTTTATTGACGTGACCAAGAGGGGCCTGCAAAAGAGCATGAACCATGAGGTGCTGATAGAAGAGTACGTCGGCGGATGGAAAGAAATCGAGTACGAGGTCATGCGCGATTCGGCAGACAATTGTGTCATAATATGCAACATGGAGAATGTCGACCCAATGGGCATTCACACCGGCGAAAGCATTGTTGTGGCTCCAAGCCAAACGCTAACAGACCATGAGTACCAGATGCTCAGGGACGCCTCCTTCAGGATAGTCCGCGCGCTTGACATTCGCGGGGGATGTAACGTGCAGCTGGCGTTGAATCCGCTGAGCCACGAGTACAAGGTTATTGAAGTTAATCCTAGAGTCTCGCGTTCTTCTGCGTTGGCGTCGAAGGCTACAGGCTACCCGAT
>CAZKCF010000104.1:0-3303 GCA_964551365.1 uncultured archaeon | reverse complement strand
TATAACCTCCTAACGGGTGGGTGACTTGACTGAACAATCGAGGAATCAAAATCTACTCTACACTTTGTCAGTAGTCTTCTTCATCCTCATAGTATTCCTGCCCCCAATCTACGTCCTGTCCTACGCGTTCAAAGGCGGCTTCTCATTCGACGAAAAAGCCTACTCTGCGATAACACTTTCCTTCAAGTTAGCCCTCTTCGTGACGCTAGTCGACTTGATTTTCGGGCTGCCCGCAGCATGGATTCTAACAAGAAGGCAACTCAGACTCCACATGCTCTTTGACACACTCATCGACATGCCTCTAGTCGTCCCAACAGCCGTCCTAGGCGTCTCAGTGTACTTCTTCTGGAGCAGCGGAATAACGTCACTATTCGGCGTGAACGGCACACTCCTCTCCAAAGGAGCGCTTATGATAGCGCTTCTTCACATAGTCTTCACGTTCCCGTACGTCGTCCGCTCCATAGAGGCCGCCATACTACAGATAGACCGGACGCAGGAGCAGGCTGCCACAATGCTCGGAGCATCTCCTCTCACAGTCTTCAGAACAATCTCTCTGCCGCTATTCAAGTCCGGCCTTGTCTCAGGAGCAATCCTAGCGTTCACCAGAAGCCTCAGCGAGACCGGCGCAACAATGATGGTAGCCGGAGCAGCCGCGACAGCGCCCATACTTGTCGTGGGCTACAAGAAGGCTGCTGACTTCAATTCCGCTGCGGGGGTCAGCATACTGTTGATAGTGTCTGCGGTGCTGCTTCTTGTTGCTGCAAGGCTTGTGACAGACAGGACTCGTATTCCCACAGTCGGGGTCTGGCCTAAGGCTGAGAGAAAACTTGCCAGAGACTACAGTAGAGTGGCTGACGCCCTAACCTACCTCTTCATCGCCGCTATAATACTGTTGCCTACGTTTTACATCGTGTTAAGCCAGTACGCGGCAGTGAACCCGCAGACGCTTTCAGCCCTGTTGGGTGACAGCGCCATCATAAAGAGCATATTCATATCGTTCTTGATTGGGTTCATTGCCGTTGCCATTAATCTTGTTTTCGCCGTGCCGTTGAGCCTGGTCATATCCCGGGACATATTCCGGCTTGGACACCTCATGGACGTCCTCAACGACGTCGTACTCCTCGTCCCAACAAGCGCGTTAGGTCTTTCTTTAAGCCTCTTTTGGGGTAACGTGCATCTGAACGAGTTCGCTGTTCTGGTGCTCGCCCACATAAGCTTCTCGTTCCCGTTTATGGTCAAGCCGATATCAGCGGCTTTGAGCGGAGTAGACTCAAGCCTGATTGATGCAGCCCGCTCGATGGGGGCGACGCCATTCCGCGCATTCAAGACAATAACCTACCCTATCATAAAGCCCGCCGTCGTTGCCGGCGTGATTATGACCTTCATGCGCAGCCTCAGCGAGACCGGCGCCACCCTAAGTGTTTCTGAGAACATAAAAACTATTCCCGTGTTGTTGGTTGATTTGTTCAGCAGCGATAGTTTGGACCAGAAGGCGGTTCTAGCGTGCATACTGCTCTTTGCGTTGTCTTTCGTGTTCATACTTTGGCTTAAGAAACTCGACTTGAACAAGAATGCCCGAAATAACTCTTGAAAAAGTTACCCAACGGTTTGGGGAAATAAAGGCGTTGGACGATGTCAGCCTTACTTTTGGCGCCAACAAATACAACGTTGTTTTAGGGCCTTCAGGATGCGGCAAAACCACCCTCCTGAAGGTCATCGCGGGTTTGGTAAAACCTGATGGCGGCAGAGTCCTCATCGACGGCGTGAACGTTACCGGAGTCCCGCCTGAAGAAAGAAACATTAGCACAGGATTCTTCTTCCAAAATTACGCGCTCTTCCCTCACATGACCGTGGAAGAGAATGTCTCATATAGCATGCGGCTTAAGGGTGCCAGCGAACACGACGCGGGAGACAAGTGTTCCCAGCTGCTCAGGATGGTTGGCTTGAGCGGTAGGGCGGACGCTTACCCCCATCAATTGTCCGGCGGCATGCAACAGAGGGTGGCGCTCGCGCGAGCCCTTGCAGTGGAGTCTAAGATTCTTTTGCTTGATGAGCCTCTTAACGCATTGGACGCGAAGATTGGTGTGCTGCTTCGCAGGGAGCTTAGGGGAATAGCCGAGAAAATGAATTTGACTGTCGTGCACGTTACTCCCAACCAGGAGGAGGCTATGGACGTCGGCGACAACATAGTCCTCCTGAAGCACGGCAGAGTAGTGCAGTCCGACGACGTCCGCACGATATACGATAAGCCAGCTAATCCCTTTTCAGCCTACTTCATCGGCGAATCCAACTTCATCAAGCCGGAGGTGGTTGACAAGACTAGCGTGCGGTTCCTGAACTCGACACTCACGCTCATGGAGAAACCCCCTCACAAGAATCTGGTTTTGGCGATACGCGCTGAAAAAATACTTTTTGGCGAGCGGGGCTTCAACTCCTACCGGGGTGTTGTGGAGAACGTAAGCTTTTTGGGCAGAGTCAGCCGATACGAAGTTAATGTTTCGGGTTTTGTGTTCAAGGTTCAGACGGCGCACCAGCCTAATGTGAAAGAGGGTGATGTTGTCAGCATTTATCTCCCGCCGAAGGATTTGATGGTTTTCGGGGGAGTGTGTGATTTGGAGGGCGCGCTCAGTTTGGAGTGATTTGACATGCCGGACATAGAGGTCAGGAACATAACAAAAAACTTCGGGAAGGTGTTGGCTGTGAACGACGTCAGCCTTAAAGTGAAAGACAAGGAGTACGTCACATTGCTCGGGCCAAGCGGCTGCGGGAAGTCAACGCTCCTTAGAATAATATCCGGTCTGATAAAACCCGACGCCGGCGAAATAATAATAGACGGACGGCACATGGACTACGTGCCGCCTGAAGACAGAAACATAGGCTTCCTGTTCCAAAACTACGCGCTCTTCCCTCACATGACTGTGAGGGAGAATGTCGGCTACGGTCCTATGATTCGGGGCAAGCCTTCCTACAAGGTTGACGCTGTGACTGAGGACATGCTGAAGCTTGTGCGGCTTCTGGATCGGGCGGGTTTTTTCCCCGACACGTTGTCCGGCGGCATGCAACAGAGGACTGCTCTCGTCAGGGCTCTTGCAGCAGGCTCGAAGGTGCTGTTCCTTGACGAACCGTTAAGCTCACTGGACCCTAAAATCGGCATGATACTCCGTTATGAAATAAAGAAGACTGCAAAAAAACTCGGCTTGACTGTGGTGCACGTCACACACGCGCAGGAAGAAGCCATGAGCATATCAAACAAAGTGATTGTCATGAAAAACGGGTCAATAGCGCAGGTCGGCTCACCTCACG
>CAZKCF010000103.1:0-3330 GCA_964551365.1 uncultured archaeon | reverse complement strand
GTCTCTGGAGGCAGCGTCATTGGCGTGACTCAAGAGACCGACCTAATAGAACACCGCGTTCTTGCTCCGCCAGACGTTTCTGGCGTGGTCAAGGAAATATTTGAAGGAAAACACACCGTCCTAGAGCCAGTATGCGTCTTAGACAACGGAAAAGAAATACCGATGCTCCAGAAGTGGCATGTCAAGACTCCAAGACCAATAGCGCTTAAAATAGAGCCTGAGACTCCGCTGCTCACCGGACAACGCGTGATAGACACGTTCTTCCCGATTGCCAAAGGCGGGACGGCGGTGATACCCGGGCCGTTCGGAAGTGGGAAGACGGTAACACAACACCAGCTCGCCAAGTGGGCTGACGCCGATGTCGTAGTCTACGTTGGGTGCGGGGAGCGCGGAAACGAGATGACTGAAGTGCTAGAAGAATTCCCCACCCTAAAGGATCCTAAGTCCGGCAAGCCCTTGATAGAGCGGACTGTCCTAATCGCAAACACGTCCAACATGCCGGTCGCAGCCCGCGAGGCTTCGGTTTACACTGGCGTGACGATAGCTGAATACTACCGCGACATGGGATACAACGTCGCTTTGATGGCGGACTCCACGTCCCGGTGGGCTGAAGCCTTGCGTGAAATATCCTCCCGGCTGGAGGAAATGCCAGGCGAAGAAGGCTACCCCGCCTACTTGGGCGCAAGACTCGCGTCATTCTACGAGCGCGCGGGACGCGTCGAATGCTTAGGCAACGGGAAAACAGGGTCAGTAACCATCATAGGCGCCGTCTCGCCTCCTGGAGGAGACTTTTCAGAGCCGGTAACCCAAAACACGTTGCGCATAGCAAGAGTCTTCTGGGCTCTTGACGCGCGTCTTGCAGACCGCAGGCATTTTCCGTCAATAAATTGGCTTAACAGTTACTCGCTTTACTTGAGTTTGCTGGAGTCTTGGTTTTTCTCAAACGTTACTGAAGACTTCTATGCGCTCAGGGAGGAGGCTATGTCTATTTTGCAGCGCGAGTCGGAGCTTATGGAGATTGTGCAGCTTGTGGGGCCTGATGCTCTGCCTGATAGCGAGCGTCTTCTGTTGGAGTCCGCTAAGATGATTAGAGAGGGCTTCCTGCAGCAGAACGCCTACCATGAAGTAGACACGTACTGTTCGGTGAAAAAGCAGTATGAAATGCTCTCGCTGATACTGTTCTTCTACTCCTGGGCGCTTAAGGCTCTTGAAGGCGGCGTTAGTCTTAAGGAGTTGACTTCCAGCAGGGTTGTTGAGGAAATCTCTAGGATGAAGTATGTTCCCGAAAAAGACTTCGAGAAGAAGTTTGCTGAGTTGAAGCGTAGTATAGAGGTGTCCCTGAAAAATGGCAGTAGTTGAGTACAAGACTGTGTCTCGGATAGCAGGGCCCCTGCTCGTCGTGGAGAAGACGCGTAGCATCATGTATGGCGAAGTCGTCGAAGTCGTGGACGGCGAAGGCAACCTAAAGCACGGCCAAGTTTTGGATGCGTTCGAAAACAAGGCTGTCGTCCAGGTCTTCGAGGGCACAACCGGCTTGGATACAAAGAACACGTCAGTGAGATTCTTGGGCGAAATAATGGAGATTCCCGTCTCGTCTGACATGCTCGGCAGGGTATTCGACGGAGCCGGCCGGCCTAGAGACAGTCGTGGAGAAGTCCTCTCCGAGCAGAGGCTAGACATAAATGGTTCCCCAATAAACCCCTCTGCGAGAGCCTACCCACGCGACTTCATACAAACAGGCGTGTCCACAATCGACGGCATGAACACCCTCGTCAGAGGACAGAAACTGCCAATATTCTCCGGCGCAGGGCTCCCGCACAACGAGCTTGCCGCGCAGATGGCCCGGCAGTCTCAAGTGAAAGGAGGGGAGGAATTCGCGGTAGTCTTCGCGGCGATGGGAATAACAAACGAGGAGGCGGTCTTCTTCAGAAAAGACTTTGAGAGAACCGGCTCATCGGAAAAAATCGTAAGCTTCCTAAATCTCGCAAACGACCCGGCAATAGAGCGCATAATCACGCCCCGAATGGCGCTCACGACGGCAGAGTATCTTGCTCACGAGCAGGGTTATCATGTTCTGGTCATACTGACTGACATGACCAACTACTGTGAGGCATTACGGCAGGTTTCTTCTGCCAGAGAGGAGGTTCCGGGCCGCAGAGGATACCCTGGCTACATGTACACTGATTTGGCTTCGATTTACGAGCGGGCTGGCAGGATTAAAGGCAGAAGCGGCTCTATCACCCAGATTCCAATACTCACGATGCCTGATGATGACATAACGCACCCGATACCCGACCTCACAGGCTACATCACAGAAGGCCAGTTTGTGTTGTCCAGACCATTGTACCGTAAAGGCGTATACCCGCCAGTTGACGTACTACCCTCGTTGTCCCGCCTCATGAACAAGGGCATAGGCGAAGGCAGGACGCGGGGCGACCACCGCGGCGTCTCAAACCAACTTTACGCAGCATACGCCGAAGGCCGGGACCTACGCGACCTGGTGGCAGTCGTAGGAGAAGAGGCGCTCACATCCCGCGACAACGGTTTCCTAGAGTTCGCCGAACGTTTTGAAGCAGAATTCGTCTCGCAGGACAAGGACGAAAACCGCTTGATAGAAGAGACGCTTGAAATAGGCTGGGACCTGCTGTCCGTGCTGCCTGAGCGCGAGCTCAAGAGGATTGACGAACGCTGGATAAAGAAGTATCACCCTAAGCTTAAAGATGGCTGAAATTGTAGAGGGAACGCACCCCACGCGGATGGAATTGCTTTCCGTCAAAAAGAGGATACGTCTCGCTGAAAAAGGGCACAGGCTTCTTAAGGAAAAAAGAGACGCCCTCATGATGGAGTTCATGAACACGGCGAAAACGGCCGAAGACATAGCAGCCGATACCTTCATGCATCTGAAGAAAGCCAGAAAATCGCTTGCAATAGCGAACGCTTTCGAGGGTTCTGTTCAAGTGAAGTCGCTCGGGCTTTCGTCAGCGTGCGACTTGAAGGTGAGTGTGGGCTTGAGGAACGTGATGGGTGTGGTGTTGCCTGAGTTGGAGTTGGGCGGGGTTGAGAGGAAGTTTGACGGAAGAGGTTACAGTGTAATCAACGTTTCTCCGGCGGTTGATGAGGCTGCGTTGTCTTACGAGAGGTCTCTCTCAAGGCTTGTTGACTTGGCTGAAGTCGAAAGCTCGCTCAGGGCTTTGTCTGAGGAGACCAAGAAAACACGGCGGAGGGTGAATGCGTTAGAGTATAACATAATCCCAAAGCTCTTGGACACTCAAAAGTACATTCACATGCGTCTTGACGAGCTTGAGCGTGAAGGCTTCTACAGGCTTAAAA
>CAZKCF010000102.1:0-3334 GCA_964551365.1 uncultured archaeon | reverse complement strand
GGGCTGCTGTGTCCTGGGTGAGTTGGGGGAAAACTTTCCTTCGGGCGTATGCTATGTATTTTCTGAAGAAGTTGGTTGGTATTGCCGGCTCCATGTCTTCAAGCTCTTTTTCAGTGAGGTGCATTTTGAGTATGTGGTCTGCAATCTTCCTGTCTGTTTCAGCGTCCACAACGTCGCGTATGGGGAATATGAGGTCAAACCTGCTGAGGAGGGTTGGGGGTATGTCAAACTGCTCCACAAGGGTCTTGTATGTGTCGAAACGCGAGAACTTAGGGTTTGCTGCAGCCAAGACGGAAGTGTTTGCCTTAAACTTGGCGACGATGCCGGCCTTGGCCACTGATATCGTCTGCTGCTCCATCGCCTCATGCATGGCGCTGCGGTCGTCTTCAGTCATCTTGTCGAACTCGTCTATTGCCGCGATTCCGCCGCCAGCCAACACCAGAGCCCCTGCTTTGAGCGTCCACCCTCCTTCAGAGAACTCATCTTTTTCAGCAGTCGCCGTTAATCCGGCGCCTGTCGTTCCTTTACCGCTCATGTAGATGCTCTTCGGCGCAATCTGGTCCACGTACTGTAGTATCCTGGATTTGGCCATGCCGGGGTCTCCAATGAGTAGTATGTGCATGTCGGACCTGACTGACGTTCCGTCGGGTAATTTTTTCCCGTGGCGTCCTCCGAAAAGCTGCATAGCTATTCCTTCTTTGACTTCCCGGAACCCGTAGATTGATGGTGCTATGGATTGTATGACTTTTTCGTGTATGAGCGGGTCTTTAGACAACGCCAGTATTTTTTCTTCTTCTTCGTCGGTTATTTCTATTTCCTCGAATTCCATTTCCACGCCTTCAATGTGGTTTGCTTCTATGAACCTGAAGTATACTGCTCCGCCTCTTTTGGGCGGGAGAAGTCGCATGATGCCGGTCACTATTACGCGGTCTCCGGGTAGGACGAGGTTTGTCATGTCGTCTTCAACCCATAGTTCGATGCGCCGTGCTTGTTCGCCGCCTTTCAGCAGTTCAAGCGACTCCTGTATTTCGAGTTTTTGCACGTCAATCCACTTTGATTCTTCTTGGACGAACCGGAACTCGCGTCTCTCGCAGCTTTTACACTTGAGCGGAGTCTTCAGGCTCTGCGTGTCCTGAAGCTCAAAGTGCCGTTCCCCGCACCGGTTGCATATGAACAACCCTTCAGAAACCTTAGGCAAGACTTCGCCGACCTTGTTTACTATGCCTTCTATGGAAACCATGCGGCCGATGTAGTCTGAAGTCAAATCCTTTATGAGAACAGAATACCCCTTCTCCTTCGGCAGGTTCATGAACCTCACGTGAAAGACTGGGTTCTCGATGATAGTGGGTATGCCGCGCTCGTTCAGAACATCCTCAAAATCTTTTATGATTTTTTCAGGCTCTAAAATGAGTTTTTCAGCAAGCTCGCTGTCCAGCCGATGGAGGTCATCGTAGTCAATAATCAGGCTCTTTTTTAGCGGATATAATTCGCCGAGCTTTTGTATTTCAACAGACCTTGTGTCGATAAACTTGTCTATCCTGTCTCTCAAACCAACCACCCAAAAACCCCAATACAACCGACAAGAGGGATTTAAGTATTAGACGAAACCGTATAAATACGCTCCGCAAGAAAACGAATCACTCCTCCAACGTGACACTAGCGCCGCCCTTTAACGCCTGAAGCAGCATGCTCGACTGCTCCGTGTTCTTCCTGAGCTTAAGGTTTCCAGCGCCGTTGACTCTGCCAGAGAGAACGTATTCCCCGTCTACGAACACTTTCACGTGCTGGTCCCGGTGTTCTCTGGAGCGCAATATCAAGTGTTTTTTCGTCTGAGAGAATCCCACGCTAGAGGAGCCTGAGCGGTCTTGCCTGACGCCCTTAGGCCGTGATACAGGGATTACAACAACTTCTTCGCCGTAAGAGTACATCTCATAGACCGGCTTCTCTGACTCAAAGTCCCGCACTTCCACTACAGGCCTAGCCAAGTCAGACTCAGTCATCCCATAAGGCACCTTGACAGTCATCCTAAGCTCATACACACTCTCTATTTTACCCGCCTTTATGAACAAGACAGTGTCCACGACGTGAGGTATCACGCCAAGCTCAACACGCCCTACAAGACGCTGTATGGAGTCTATTGCAGTGCTGGCGTGGCAGACGCCCACCAAACCGACACCCGCAAGACGCATGTCAGCAAACACCTTAAAGTCGTCTGTCTTGCGCATTTCATCGAATATTGTGTAGTCTGGCCTCACAAGCAAAAGCACGTCAGATGTTTTTTCCATCGACCCGCCCAGCGGACTGTACTGGGTTATGTCCTCGTGAACCTGAAGGTCTCGCGGATGCTCCATCGTCTTCACAATCTTGCCTCCACCGCGGTAGAATTCGGCGAGAGCCTGCACAAACGTTGTCTTCCCCGCGCCCGGCGAGCCTGAGACAAAAAGGCCTTCAGCGTGCGACTCAAGCCTCTCAAGCAGTTTCTTGGACAGGCTGTAGTCAGACAACTTTGTTTTAACGAGCGGCTGGACAATAGTAAGCTCCAAGCCGTCGCTGAACGGAGGCCTCGCCACAACAATACGGTACTCCCTCAGCTGTATGACAGTCGCGCCTTTTTCTTCCATCTCAACGTAGCCTTGCGGGTCGGACTGCGAGAATTCCACAAGCTCTTGGACGTAGCGCTCCATCTCTTCTCTGCTGATTTTGTCGTGGATTTTAACGAGCTCGAAGCTGCCGACGTGGCCTTTTTTAGCGTACACTGCTGTTTCCTCCTTCAAGTGTAGGGACATTGTCGTGTCGTCGAAAAAATCCAGCACAGCAGGCTTGCGTTTATCTGCCTTGGGTTCGAGGTACTTTACTTGAATTCCGTTTGCCTCAGCCACGAGAGCCTGCAGCCGGTCTGCTGTAACCAACAACGCGTTGTTTTCGACAGCAGCCTTCCTCACCAGCTGGTGTATCGTACTCCTGTTGTTTGACGCCATGTCTTTTGTTTTAGGATGTTCGCCTGAAAAAGAGACGCGTATGTTCCTGCCTCTCTTGGTTTCATGGAGGCTTTTCAGTTCCCTCAGGCCATCAAAGCCGACCTCCCTTCCGGAGTCGGCCTGACGCTCAAGCTCTGCCAAAACAACATGGGGGATTATGAGTTCAACCGGCTCTTTCCCAGAGTACTCTTCCAAGACTTCGCTTATCCTACCCTCGGTTATCACGCTCGTGTCTGCGACTATTTTCACAACATCCATGGTCAGCTGACTTTTATATGGAGATATTATATTATTACAGGCATTTATTTAGCACATGACACACAGATTAACGCAGACATTAACAGAATACCTGTCTC
>CAZKCF010000101.1:0-3369 GCA_964551365.1 uncultured archaeon | reverse complement strand
CCCGCTGATAAGCTTCCATAGTTCGTACTTCCCAGCAACATTTGAGATATATGAGAGTTACGTTAGCCCGATAACCATGTACCGTAAAATGTGGAAAGAGTCCCCTCAGCAGGCTAGAGAAAAACGGAAAAAAGTTATGAAAACATTGCACGATGAGGGGCAGCAGATAAGCGAAGCAAAATGAACCTGCCGTTAACGTCCAAGAAAAAGGAGAAAGCACCATCAGGGAAACAAGAAGCGGACAGAGGGTACACTGAATACGAAGACCGCCTTATAGAGTACCTCACCTCTCCGTCAATGATAATACAGCACCCGAAGGAAATCCAGATAGTCAAATACCATCGAGTCGTGTGCGCGATAAACTATCCTAGGTTGGTCGACCCCGGCTGGCTGACCAGACTAATTGAAATGAACTTGGACTTTGATTTGTCCATACACATCAGCCCGTATTCCGTAGACTCCACGGTAAAGCTGCTGGAAAACGAGATAAAAAAGCAGAAGACAGACTTGTATGCACTTGAGGCGGCTGGGAAACTTATTCCTCAGGCTTTGATTCAACAGCATCAGGACACGATGGCCCTCCTGAATTTAGTCCAAGAGGGTACTGAGAAGATGTTTGACATGAGCTTGTACATCGCAGCCAAAGCGTACACTAAAGAGGATTTGGAGAAGGTCACGAAGAACATCATGTCGACTATGAACTCGATAATGATAATACCAAAGATTCCAGCACTTCAAATGTATGCTGCGCTTAAGTCTTGTCTGCCGATAGGCGCCGATGAGATAAAGATAACGAGGAATATAACCTCTTCTGCTGCTGCAGCGTGTTTCCCCTTTGCCATAACGTCTCTTGAACAGCATGCCAGCGGTGTTTTGATAGGATTCAATGAGTACAACAGTATTCCCATTATAGTAGACCCGTTTACGTTAAGCAACCCGAATATTCTGGTGCTTGGCACATCAGGTGGCGGAAAAAGCTTTGCCATAAAGCTTTTCCTTATGAGGGAGCTTATGGAGGGAGTGGACATAAACGTAATCGACCCGCAGGGGGAGTACACTGACCTAGTTCAGACCTTCAACGGTAAAACGATAAAGATTTCTCCGGATTCGACTAGCGTAATCAACCCGTTTGATTTGATGGACCAGACGTTGGACGAGAAGAAGCTTTCTCTGCTTGCGTTCTTCAGAGTCCTCTTGGGCGAGCTAACTGAACCGCAGCGGGCGATACTTGACGACGCAATAGACCACACTTACGAAGAAAAGGGAATAACAAATGACCCAAAGACGTGGGGTAACAAACCGCCAATACTCGAAGACCTCTATAACGAAGTACTGCCGTTGTGTAAATCAAGTAAAGAGATTATATACAAACCTGCCATGGCCATCGTAAACCGGCTGAAAGCGTACGTGTTCGGGCCGATGAGGTTCCTGAACCAGAACACAAGAATAGACATGACCGAGCGAATCATATCATTCGACATAAAAGACTCGCCTGAAGTGGGCAAAGGAGTCGTAATGTACCTCATACTGGAGTACGTCTACACCCAGATGAAGAAATCAAAGACCAGGAAAATACTCGTCATAGACGAAGCCTGGACAGTACTATCTGCAGGGGAACAGGCTGAGTACGTCCTAAAAATCGTCAAAACATGCCGTAAATTCAACCTCGCGTTAGTCATGCTAACGCAAGACGTCGAAGACGTTTTAACCTCACGGGCAGGCAGAGCAGTCTTGACCAACACTGCGACAAAAATACTGCTGAAACAGGACACATCAGTCATGGACCAGATAGTGGAACAATTCAACCTAAACACCGCCGAAAGAAGATTCCTGAACATAGCCACAATGGGACGCGCCCTGCTTATTGCAGAGAACACGAGGATACCGATTTACATACAGGCTTCTCCGGAGGAATACCAGCTTATCACAACAAGGCCTGACGACCTTGTGCGAAAGCCAATGCCGGTCGAGAGGCCTGAAGGCGTTGAAATGAAGAAGGAGTTTGACATAAACAAGAGGGTTCAGATGAAGTCCCTGCTTACCGACGAGCAGATACAATACCTAGAGAAACGGGGCTTTGAAGACGTCAGAGTCAACACAGTGGACGGCAACAGCGAACTATTCCTTGTTGTGAACGACACTGAGGCCACAGACGAACACTTTGTGCTGCAAGATATGATATTCGAAGAAATCAAAAAATACACGGACCGGGCGCTGCTCCACCACACTAAGCTGCCTGACGTTACATTCGAGACTCCAGACGGGAGGATGGTTGCAATAGAGATTGCTGAAGGAGTCGGCACCAAAAAAGCGGTTGAAGACATAAAAGAGAAACTCAACGTGCTTAAGAAATACGACGAATACTTTATAGTCTCAGATGACGCCGCATTAACAAGAGACTATGGCGAAAAGTTCGGGGAGATAATGCCTCGAACAAGCGTTCCGTCAAAAATAGCGTCATACTTCTAAACCCTCCTTTAGACTTGCTTGTAACGAATCCGGGCGGGTTATTTAATACGCTTTCCTATAGGGTAACAAGATGTCCCGCAGGCGATACATCGCGCTAAAAGTTATCCTGCTGATTTTACTCATGTCCTTCTTAGCGAACGCTACCTGCCCCACCAACGTTGATACTGAACTGGAGGAGATGAACAAAGGCCTGATAGATGTTGCCGCAGTCATGGGGTTGGTGATGATTGTAGTCCAAGGGCTCAGGTGGCTGACGTCAGAAACTCCAGAAGACAGGATAAACGCGAAACAAGGCATAACATACGTTATCATAGGCCTATTGATAGCATCACTGGCTTACGCCATAATAGACGCACTGTACTGCTCGATTTTATGCGCTAGGTATCCCGGCATATGCGGTCCTTCTTCGCCTTCGATAACCTGCCCGAAAGACCAAGCTGGGAATCAGATAGAAGTTTTCTGTGAAGATTATCATAATCAAGCCGACTGCCAAAGCGACCCGTGTAATGTGAAACACGGCGGCAGCGGCATATGCGAGTGGAAGACCATAGAAGATAAGGTAGGCTGTCACGCAAACTGCGAAAGCATAGGCGACAAAGACAACTGCATTAAGCTGAACGGATGCAACTGGTACAGAAAATGGATTACCGGAAGCGAATATTGCGCGAGGTGTGCGCCGGATACTTTGTGCGACAAGTATGAGGACCAGGAGAGGTGTGAGGGGAATCCGTGTGTTGTCAGCGGCAAGTGTATTTGGTGTAATGATGCTTGTTATCCTGATTCTGACAAGGATGGAGTTGTGGACAACAAGGATAATTGTCCTAGCGTTTATAATCCTGGCCAGGAAAACACGTTGTGTGACGCCAAGAGTTATTCTGGGGGTAGTCCGGACTGTAGTAG
>CAZKCF010000100.1:0-3378 GCA_964551365.1 uncultured archaeon | reverse complement strand
GTGTATGTACAGTGTGTCAGGGTAACCCCAAAGCTTCCTCTTGGGCGAATAGAATGGGAGTTCGGTCAAAACAGACGAGTCGCCCGACGCAGACGTCTTGTCCAAGCATTCGGTAAGCGAGATTATGTTTTCAAGTGCAGCCTCCTCTGGCGTGGCTTCGACTTTTTCGGTTACGTCGAATTTTTCGTGAATCTGCGAGCCTGCGACACCCTCAGGGGTTATGATTTTTTCAGGCCTGACGCCCTCAGACAAGTAGTGCAGGAAATTCGGGCAGCTCATGCTTGACTTTACCTTGGAGATGGAGTAATAATCCCACGGCTTCAAGCCAGCGAACACGCCTGAAAGAAACCTTAAGCTGTCTTCATCAAGCATTCTACTTAATTTCCGCAGCCTTACCGTTCACTATCACCTTGCGCGGGCATTTTAGTGCGCATATGCCGCATTGAGTGCACTTGCCGTAATCTATTTTGGCGAGGTTTTCCGAGACGTGTATCGCGTCTGCCGGACAATTTTTCTCGCAGATTCTGCATGCTATGCAGCCTATCTTGCATATGCTCATGACTTTTTTCGCGTCGTCTTTCGAGTTGCAAAGTACGTGGACTTTTTTGTCTCTTGGGACGAGCGTCATAACGTGCCGGGGGCACTCTTGAACGCACCTGCCGCATCCTATGCACTTGTTTGCGTCTATGACCGGAAGCCTTCTGTCGCCTATTCGTATCGCCTTGACTGGGCAGACTCTCACGCACGTTCCAAAACCCAGGCAGCCGTGGCGGCATGACTTGCCTCCACCAGAAAGCATTTCAGCAGCCTTACAGTTGTCCACGCCGTCGTACTCAAAGTAGTCTTCACACAGCGTTCTGCCTCCAGTGCACAAAACCCTAGCGAGTTTAGGCTCTTCCTTTGACTCGAATTCCACGCCAAGTGCTTCAGCAATCTCTCTGGCGACGTCTACTCCTCCTGCAATGCAGGCGTTGACTGGCGTCTTGCCCAAGAATATTGCGTCAGCCATCGCGTCGCATCCGGCAAGACCGCAGACTCCGCAGTTTGTTCCCGGCAGAATACTCCTGACCGCTTCGATTTTAGGGTCAACTTCAACCTTGAACTTCCTTGAAGCATAATCCAACACAAGCCCGAACACTAAACCAAGCGCCCCAAGGAACACTACTGGAATTATTATGGACGTCATTTTGCTAAACACTCATGCCACTGAAACCTAAAAAAGCGAGCGCCAGAAGCGCGGCGCATATGAAGACTATCGGGAGGCCTCTGAGTGACTTGGGTATGTCTGCTGTTTCAAGCCGCTCTCGTATGCCCGACATTAGCATCAAAGCCAGCGTGAAACCCAAACCTACTGCGAAGCCGTTCACGACAGTCTCAATGAAACTGAAGCCTTCCTTCACGTTAACGAGCGTTACGCCGAGCACCACGCAGTTTGTTGTTATAAGCGGCAGGTATATCCCCAGTGCCCTGTAGAGTGCGATGCTTTTCCTCTTTATCACTGCCTCCACAAACTGCACTAATGCGGCTATCACGAGGATGAACGCTATGGTCTGCAGGTATTCGATGCCGTACGCCTTCAACACCAGCTGCACGAGGTATGTCACAAGCGACGCTGCTGCGGTCACGAACGTTACTGCGACACCCATACTCAACGCCGTGTTAGTCTTCTTTGAGACTCCGAGGAACGGGCAGATGCCGAGAATCCTGTACAAAACGAAGTTTTGCACGAGTATCGCGCCCAACAGTATTGACACTATGTTCATTCCTTGTTCCTCCTCATGTAGTTCATTACTCCCAACGCCAGCCCCAGAGTAAGGAACGCCCCCGGAGACAGCAGCATTATCTTCGCCGGATTAAAACCAAGGTTTACTGTCGCCCCCATCAGGCTTACTCCGCCGCTGCCTAGCATCTCGCGTACGGAGCTTATCAGCAGGAGCGCCATCGTGTATCCCGCGCCCATCCCAATGGCGTCTAGCGTGGACTTCAGTACCGGCGCTCTTGACGCGTAGGCTTCAGCCCTCCCTAAGACTATGCAGTTTACGACAATCAGTGGTATGAATATGCCCAAGCTTTCGCTGAGCTGCGGTGAAAACGCTTTTATCAGAAGGTCGACCATCGTGCCGAACGTCGCTATTACCAGTATAAAACAAGGTATCCTCACTTCGCTGGGGATTATTTTTCTCGTAGCCGAAATTATTATGTTCGAACCCAGCAGCACGAAAGTGAAAGCCACGCCCATTCCCACCGCATTCTCGACAGACGTTGTTATGGCAAGCGACGGGCACGTCCCCAACACCAACACAAACAAAGGGTTCTCCCTCACAAGACCCTTAGTAAGCGCCTCCCAAAGACTCTCCTTCTTGACCATCAATCAACCTCGCTCAAATTAATGTTCTCCAATCCAGCGCGCACTGAATCCAACACCGCTTTGGAGGATATCGTCGCCCCAGTGACGGCGTCGATGCCGCCTCCGTTGCGCTTGAGTTTCAGTTCATCGGATGTTTTGCCTTCAAACTGCTTCTGGAACCAGGGTTTGCTGTCGCCTGGTTTGACTTCAGTGATTCTGTCGCCTAAGCCTGGCGTCTCCTGCTGGCTTAGTATCACAATTCCCGTAATCTTTTTTTCCCTGTCGACTCCGACGAGGGTTTTTATGACTCCGCCGTAGCCTTTGCCTTCAACAAAAAAAGCGTAACCCACGGTATTGCCGTCCGAGTTCAACGCCTTGTAAACTGTCGTGTTACCGAAAGAAGACTTCTTGAACGAAGAAACCCCCCCATCAGGGAACACGCCGGCAAGCGCTTTATTGGTCTGCTCATCTAGTGAAGACTCTATTCTAGCCTTCGTGTAATCGTATGTGCCGCTCAACAGCAACGCTGAGACTACTGCTATCGCCGTCAACGTCCCGCTGACTCTTATCGTCTCGTTCATTTTTTCCCAAACCACCTTGGCACAGTAAACCTGTCGATTAATGGAGTGGCTGAGTTCATAAGCAGGATAGAGTACATCACGCCCTCAGGGTAACCCCCGTAAAACCTGATTAAGACTACCAGAATGCCGCACCCTAACCCAAACAACACTCTGCCTCGCCTAGTCGCAGGCGTTGTCACCAAATCCGTTGCCATAAAAAAAGCGCCAAACATCAGGCCGCCTGCGAGAACGTGGAATAGGGGGTCTTCGCCCAACATCAGGCTGAGTATTCCGACGACGCCGATGTAGCTTACGGGAACCCTCCAGTCTATAATCCTCATGTAAACCAGCAGCAATCCGCCGAGCAGTATTGCGAATGCAGACGTCTCTCCGATGCACCCTCCGACCGAGCCTAAGAACAGGCTCTTGTACATCAAAGACTCTGAGCCGAACGATTGCACTACTGCAGAC
>CAZKCF010000099.1:0-3393 GCA_964551365.1 uncultured archaeon | reverse complement strand
ATACAAAACCCTCCTAAAGAACACGCGCGACAGTAGGCTGGAGGCCGCATGCGCTGACGTATTGAAGACGCCTCTGCCGGAGTTCAACAAAACCGTCTCAAACTTGCCTTACAGCATATCTAAAAAAGTCACAGTCATGCTGCTGAAACACGGCTTTTCTTCAGGCGTGCTTGTCTACCAAAAAGAGTTCGCGCAAAAGCTTGCAGCAAAACCGGGCGAAGAAAACTACCGGTTCATCAGCGCTCTTGTGCAGTCGACGTCTTCTGTCGAGCTTCTTGAGGACGTCCCGCAGGAGGCGTTCAGTCCGCCGCCGAACATTTTGTCCACGATAGTGCGGCTCAAGCCCAAGTTAAAGCCCGATGATGGTTACGTCTTGTTTCTAAACGAACTCTTCAACCACAAGAAAAAGAAGCTGAAGAATATACTGCCCAAGGCGTCAGGCGACATTCAGGACTTGAGGCCGCATCAGCTTACTCCCAAAGAGCTTATTGATTTATACCAGCATTTATATACGTAATCCACTATTGTTTAATCCTCTAAAAAATGGCAAAGAAAACAGGAACCAAACTACTTAAAGAAGGCTTTGCGAAGATGGTGAAAGGCGGCGTAATCATGGACGTAACAAACGCCAAGCAAGCCAAAATAGCCGAAGAAGCCGGCGCAGTAGCAGTCATGGCGTTGGAGCGCGTTCCAGCCGACATACGCGCGATGGGCGGCGTCGCCAGGATGGCCGACTCAGAGAAAATACTTGAAATAATCGACACAGTCACAATCCCCGTGATGGCCAAATGCCGCATAGGACACTTTGTTGAAGCGCAGATTCTCGAGTCACTCGGAGTTGACATGATAGACGAGTCTGAGGTGCTGACTCCAGCCGACGAGCAGAATCACGTGGACAAAACAAAATTCAAGGTGCCGTTCGTCTGCGGAGCAAGAGACTTGGGCGAAGCATTAAGGCGCATAAGCGAAGGCGCAGCCATGATTCGCACGAAAGGCGAGGCTGGAACCGGAAACATCGTCGAGGCAGTGAGGCACATGCGCGCCGTGATGAGCGAGATAAAGAAGATTCAGTCCATGAGCGAGGACGAACTCTACAAGGAAGCTAAGGAACTTCAGTCTCCAGTCGAACTAGTCCGCCGCGTGAAAGCGATTGGGCGTCTCCCAGTAGTAAACTTCAGCGCAGGAGGAATCGCAACGCCTGCTGATGCAGCCTTGATGATGCAGCTTGGCGCCGACGGAAACTTTGTTGGCAGCGGCATATTCAAGAGCAGCGACCCCAAAAAGCGCGCTAAGGCTATCGTTCAGGCTACGTTGCATTACGACGATCCTGCGTTGCTAGCTAAAATATCGCGCGGCCTCAGCGAGCCGATGAAGGGCATAGACATCCGCGACCTTGACGCAGACAAGCTGCTGCAGAAGCGCGGAGTCTGAGCGTATAGTCTTATTTTAGTGTCGAGTGGGCTGTGATTTATTATACCGTCACTACTAAGTATTAATCTGATAAAAGGATGCTTGTTAAAGACCTGATGTCTGAGGATGTTCTGACGACTACGCTGGGCGAGCGTGCCATAGACTTGGGCAACAGAATGCTTTCGGAGCGTAGGAGTGCTGCGGTTGTTTTGACTGACGGCAAGGTTTCTGGCTTGGTGAGTAAGGAGAGTTTTATTGCCAGCGTCAAGTATCTTAAGAGCAAGCCGCTTGAATCGTTCATGGTCGCTGACTTGGTGGACCATTGTCTTGAGACTTCAACGCCCGAGGAGGATATTGATTCCGTCGTCGACCGTATGATGACTTCCTACAAGCGGATAGACCGGATGCCTGTCGTAAAGGACGGCAAGCTTGTTGGGATGATTTCTGCGGGCAGCGTAGTCTCGTTTTTCGCGGCGAACATGAAGGGCCGGCTGAAAGTGAGGGACGTGATGGAGTACAAGCCCGTCCTGGTTTTTGACTACACGCCGATACCCGACGTCATAAAGGAGATGGACTTGAGCAGGGAAAAAAGAGTTATTGTAGTGGAAGGCCAGAAGGTTGTTGGAACAATAACCGTGTTGGATTTGGCCACCGCCTTGTTCAATAGGATGAAAAACAGCGACCTGAAGTCAATCCTCTCCACCATGAAGGCAGCCGACGTGATGACCCCTAAGCCAATAACAATACGCCCGAAAGAAGACGCGGCAAAGGCGGCTGAAATAATGACCGAGAAGAGCATAGGCGGCCTGCCAGTCGTGGACAAGCAAATCGAAGGACTGATAACGCGGACAAACATACTCAAGGCATACATGATCGCCAAAACAAAGTAGTTGTACGCTCCCTGATTTCAGGCACTATCCTTACTGTTATATAACTCTCTTAACCCAGAATCAACTCCGCCGCTCCTAATAACAAGAACATTAAATAAACCACGATGAGTGCTATACCCGCTCTTCTATCTATTTTCTTCCGTTTTATCAACGCAGACCATATTATGAACAAAACGGCGAACAAGAGCGGAACAAGGTACGCTAAAAGAGATATCTCTATGTGCGAGGGTGAAAGAATAGACAAAACACCCAGTACCAGCGTGCTATTGGTCAACGCAGAACCAAAACAATCACCCAAAGCAAGCGCATACTCCTCCCTCCGCATGGCCTGGAGTTCAAGCGAAAATTCTGGCAGAGTTGTGCCAATAGCAACCAACGTGGCGCCTATCACAGATTTTGGCAGGTTCAAAAAAGTTGCAACGGAAACCGCCGAGTCTACGACGACTTTCGAGGCGACTGCAAGTATCAGAAGACTTGACAGCAGTTTGACTAAAGTGCCTCCACGGCTTATTAAAAATTCTTCAGTCTTCAACTCTGCCTTAGCCTCATCTCTCTCCTCCCGCAGTATGATCTCCAGTTTCTCGCGGGAGTATATGTGCGCTATGGAGACCACGTATATGCCAATCAATACGACTCCCTGAGCCCTTGTGAGCGAGCTTCCCGTGAAAATCAGCAGCATAACCAAAGTGGCTATCGCGAAAATGGTTACCAAATCCAGTTCATCCTTCCTCTCCAGGCGTATCTCGCCGGCGATGATGACAACAAGGCCGAGAATAAGCGACAGGTCAATGAAATTAGCGCCGACTATGTTGCCTACTGAGAGGCCTGGCACATTAGCGATGCCTGACATTATTGCAACAGACAGTTCGGGCAGTGATGTTGAAAGCGACAGAACTATGAATCCCACAACAAAAGTCTTCACGTGCAGCATTGACGCGAGCTCCAGACTGCATCTGACGGCCTTGTTGCTCGACCACGCCACCAAAATTGCCCCGCAAATCAGTATTAATATGCTGGATATCACTTTCCCAAGGGTTGCAGAATGTACTCTACTCTTTATAATGTTTTTCCGTTAAATATACAACATGACTGT
>CAZKCF010000098.1:0-3422 GCA_964551365.1 uncultured archaeon | reverse complement strand
CATCAGTTTCTTGAGTTTTTCGACTGTTCTCGCGTGTAGTTCAGCGTACGCTTTTCCGCGGTGCCCTATCATGGGCTCGCTCATTTTCGCGGCTACGTCTGGACTAACGTCAACCGGCCCGGGTATGAAAAGTTTTTTCGCCATCACATCACCTTAAAGTTATCTATCTGAACTTGAGGTATATATACATTATTTCGCCGTAGTCTTGGCGTATATTTGCGTCCCTATTTAATCGTTCGGCCAATAGGGTGTTACAGTCAGAATCTGCCTGGCTTCGTCAGGATACTTGGCGATAAACCGGAGTTCGTCGTCTGTCAGCGGAAGCTGAGTGTGAACGTTAGCGAAACGCACTAACTCCAGAATCTTCTCTGCATCCTCCTCGTCCTTGAACGCGATTTCAAGCTTGCCGGCGACATTCCGGAAGCCTTTTATGCCACTGTATTCGCCGGCAGTAATCTGCCGTCCAGTGTCAATGATTTCAGGCTCGCCCCTACCCAACTCCTCAAAGTCGTAGAGCTCGTAATTCCGCCGGTCCTTAAGCGCCCCATCCGCGTGTATGCCGGACTCGTGCGCGAACGCGTTGGCTCCCACTCCCGGCTGGTTTATGGGTATTGGCACGCCGAACGCGTAGGACGTGTATTTCGCTATCTTCCATGCCATCTTAAGGTTTGTGTTTTTGTCTAGGAGGTGTTTGCCGCTGATGCCGCTGGCGTATTTTATTGCAAGTATCGTTGAAACCAAGTCGGCGTTTCCGGCGCGCTCGCCCATGCCGTTTACGCATGTGTTTATGTAGGCGTCTTGGCCGCCGTCTATGATGCCGTGGGCTCCTGCTATGGAGCATGCGACCGCCATGCCTAAGTCGTTGTGGCAGTGTACTTCAAGCGGGATTTTAACTTCTTCGGCGAGTTTTTTCATCCGCGTGTATATCGTGAATGGGCTGTCGTAGCCTAATGTGTCGCAGTATCTTATTCTGGTTGCCCCGTGTTTTTTGGCGGCTTCGCTGAACTCTATCAGGAACTCGTCCCTGGTTCTTGAGGCGTCTTCGGCGTTGACTCCAACGGTGTCAGCCCCCTTGTCGTAAGCCAAATCAAGTGCTTCGGTCATCATGTTTATGACGTCTTTGTGGGTCTTCCTACCTTGGAATTTTCCTTGAATCATCTGGTCGGATGTGGAAACGCTTATGTTCAGGTGCCTTAAGTGGGGGACGTTTTTGAATGCAGTCTCAACGTCTTTTTTTATTCCTCTAAGCCAGCCGCTCAGGATTATGGGCTTTAGGACGCCCTTGGATTCAAGCACTAGGTTGGCGTTCAAGTAGTTTATTTCGTGCTTGGTCACAGGGAAACCGAATTCAGACTGGTAAATTCCCATCTGGTTAAGGTACATGTTCACCATCGTCTTCTGCAGTTTCGCGAGTCCGAGTCTTGAAGTCTGCACGCCATCCCTGTTCGTAACGTCAACTATGCGTATTGTTTTCGTCATTTTCAGCTCCTATTTATTTAGGCGGCTTCATTAAAAAAAACGATGGCTGACGGTTTACATTCGAAACAAAATATAATTTTTCTTAACGTTTCCAAACCAACGCTGGCTTACGTTCTGCGTCCGGCAAACGTTTTCTTCATTTCATCATACGCCGGCGGAGTATACATCACAGTCCGCACTACAGCAACCCCGGCCACCTCCTCGTCGCTGAAACCATAGCGCCTCAACTTAAACTCAGTGTTCTCCCGGATTATCCTAAAGCGCACATCATCCCACTGTTCGGGAGTGGCGTTATCAAAGAAACGCTTCTGCAGGCCGGAAAGCTTTTTCCGGTCGCCGAAAAAAAGTCCCGTAAAAAGCAGGTTTGCTGTTGAAGGATTAGCATCCGTCAGAGACTTTTCGTCGAACGCGTACTGCTCAAGAGGACACACCTCAAGCCCGCTTTGGCCTGCAAGCTCCTCAAACCGGGTTTTCACCGCAAGATCAGACTGACCTAATATCGCGTAGTCGATGTCGCTCAGCCGCCCAGCATACCCTTTCTCAATCCCGCCGAAAACAACAACACCCAAAACGCCAGGATACTCCTTGCGCAAGAGCTGAGTCATGCTTGAGAGACTACTCAACCGCTCATCTAATGTCGCATAATCCGGCGTAGCGTACGCGGGCTCACGGTATCCCGTCAGACGCTGCATGAAAGACTTCTTGTCAACCCTACCGGACGCAATGATGTTACGCGCATCGGCAACGCACTCGCGAACCCATTTGCTGGGGTCGTTCTTAAGGCTTCCGAGCATCTGCTCAAACTCTCTGCCCCGTTGGGGGTGCTCCATTATGATGACGCCCAACGACTCTGCGACAGTCTGCCGCACCCACTCTGCGTCGTCTTTAACAAGCGAGGCGAAGACGGGAGTTATTTGACCTAATTTGTCGGGGTTAGCGACGCCTATTCTGCCCAACGAATCTGCAGCAGCATCCCGCACCCACCTGCTCTTGTCACCCGCCAGAGCGATTAACGCAGGCAACACGGCGTCAGGTGAGTTAACTCCTATGGTCCCCAACGCTCCGGTAGCGTGCACGCTAGCCCACTCGCTTTCATCAGACTTGGATGCCAAGCGAGTTAACGCAGGCAAAACTTCTCCAAGCTTAGTAGGGTATGCGCTGCCGAAACGCCCTAACGCGAGGATTGCAGACTTCTGGACGTTGCCCGCATACTCTTCAGACATCCTGAGTGCTTCAGGCAAAACAATGTCTGAGTGTGATACTATGAACCTGCCCAGCGAATCAGCGGCGTTCTCGCAGGCTACGGGCTTTTGCTCGCGGACGCTTTGGATTAGACCGCGCACAACCTGTTCGACGGCTTTAGGATGCTTTCCCTTGAGGTTATTCAACGCTTGGGCTGCAACGTCTTTTGCGACACCAACGTCAGTGTCCAGCAGCCTCCGGGAGGCCGACACCACGTCGCCAACGTATTCGTCAGGCACGTCACCTGAAAGCGAAGACAACACACCCAACGCCACTACAAAATCTCCGCGGCCCTCGCCCCGAAGAGTCTTCAACAGGAAACCCTGTTCCTCGGGTTTTCCAGCAGCCCTCAGAACCCGCTCCCGCAGTCTCATCCAATCAGACCGCACAGTCTGCTCCACAGGAATGACGTCAGGCAAAGAAACAGGCGCACCAGCTTGAACATTGCGGGTCTTGTGCGCGGTGACCATGATTAAATAAAGGATGTTGAGGAATTAATACTCCTAGAGTTTTTGGATAATAGCGTCCGCCATCTCCTTGGTGCCGACTGCAGTGGAGTCGTCTCTGTCCAGCTTAAGGTCGTATGTGACACTCCTGCCTTCTTTTATGACTTCGACTACAGCAGCCTCAAGGCGTGCGGCGGCGTCAGCTTCACCCAAATGCTTGAGCATCAAAACGCCGGAAAGAACGATTGCCGTCGG
>CAZKCF010000097.1:0-3438 GCA_964551365.1 uncultured archaeon | reverse complement strand
ATTATATTCAATACCATAATTAATTCCAAAAAATGAAGGGCACAATAGTAAACTACCGGGGCGGAGCGCACACTCAGAAGCCTAATCAGGTTGTTGTGATTGTGGACGGCGTGTCCGGCAAGGCCGCATCCGAGAAATTGATGGGGAAGAAGGTTGAGTGGACTACTCCGTCCGGAAAAAAGATTCTCGGCGAGGTGACTAGAACGCACGGCAAAAAAGCAGTTGTCGTGCGGTTCGAGAAGGGTCTTCCCGGACAGTCTCTTGGAACCGAACTCGAAATACTCTAAAATATTTGGTTTTCGCCGCTGTAGCTCAGCCTGGGAGAGCACTCGGCTGAAGGCAGCCTGAAAAAAAGGCTGGCAGAAACGCCTTCGGCAGAAACCGAGGTGTCGCGTGTTCAAATCACGCCGGCGGCAAACGGTTCACTCCGTTTACGTGCGGGAGCAGCATGTGTTCGGCTTACGCCGTAGCTGCTCTGAACACTTTTTTGTCTATATGGTTGAACGAAAACAGAAGCCGGTCAGGGTCGTGGACGGAAACGACTTCGCGAGAGTCTATTTGAGGTACGGGCTCGAGCGGCTTGTGGAAGAAGGCCATTATTCTGTGGAAGAACTCTGCACGTTAGACAACAACGGAGAATACACGAAAAAAATCCTGAGCAACGTTTCCTTCCGAAGACGCCTAGAGCAAATAGAGTCAAAAAAGTAGTTCATCCTCACTATCCCAGCGTCCTCCTAATACATGTTCCTTTGCTTTTATCTCTCACGTGTGTATACTTAACAATGAAGGGAGTTAGAGACAAGCTTCTGTTCGGCGTTCTTCTTACATGGCTCGTCCTACTAAACCACGTTTCCAACCCAGCGTCCGACATGAACACTACGGAAACGACGGCTGTTTCCACAACAACATTGACTAAAGCGACTACGACAACACCTCAGGCAATCACAGTTTCAATCTCCAAGATATCCGACCAGCCGCTGACTGGAAAAGCAGTCGCAGCACCATCAACTACATTAACTGCCACAACAACACTACGCGCAATCAAGGCTTCAACGTCATCCACGACAGTGCCGCAGACGACAACAACCACAAAACCAGAATGCCAGACGCAAAGCGACTGCCGTGCGCCGTTTTCAGGCGCCTCAATATGTTCAGACAACAACCTTGTGATAGTGAACTACCGTTATGCGTGCGTTAACGGCCGATGCGTTCAACGAGCCAGCACGCAAATCTTGGACACATGCAACAGCGCGAGACACGAGGTATGTCATCCTGGCTTAGACCATTGTTATAAACTGGATCCGTGGGACGACTAAAATTTCGGCTTCTTGTAGGGGGTTTTCCTCACTAGATCCTCCATCTTCTTTTTCGAGACTACTGTCTTTTCACCTAATTGTATGTTCATCTCCTTGCTTACTGTACCCAACTCTACGACAGGACACTTGTGTTCCGCAGCCACGCCGATAACCCGCTCGACCTCCCTCTTCGGCACAGCCAAAAGATAGTTGCCCATGTAGCGCGTCAAGTGCGAGTAAGGTATGCTTGTAACCTTCACGCCTCGTTTGCTTTTGACGAGAATCTCCGTGAGATTGCCGAACCAGCCGCCGCGCGAGCAGTCTTTTGACGCGTGCACTTCAACGCCTGTACTCAACAGCTTCAGAAACGTCTCAAACTTTGTTTTAGCCCTGTAGACTCGTTCTCCTATGGAGCCTTCGACGACCTCGCCGAGCATCAGAATCTTGTCGCCAATCTGCGCGCCGGAGTCTGGCACGGGGTTTGCGACCATCCTGCCGAACACCGTGAAGGATATGCATGGTTTAAGGTCGTTTTCAAGCTGCGTGTTTCCGCCCACAATAGGCACCTCCAGTCCGATGCTTTGTTTTTTAACGTCTTCGGCTATCTCTGTAGCCTCGTCCAGCGAATCAACCTGCATTGAATTGAGCGCGAAAAGAGGTCTGCCTCCCATCACCACGATGTCGCTGCACGTGTGCACTAAACCTGTTTTTCGACCGATTTTCATGGGGTATGGGCCCTCCATGTTGACCACCCACTCTCCGACCACAACTGCGTCGTCGCCCTGCTGTATCCCATACCTGAGGTTTTCCACCCTATCATCCATGTGCCAGAACGTCTTCCTAATCCTGTTGGTCTCGGACATGTGCTCTATCGCGCGCTTGATTTCGTCTTCCATTTTGCTGTTAATTATGTACTCAATATACTAAAGCTTTCTCGCGTGCTATTTTCGGCGCCGATTAGCCTCTGCCTGTTTCACAGACTTTTTCCATAACGGTTCACTCACGGTGTGGCGTGCGCTCGCTATCGTTCGCTTGCCCGCACTGTAGGCAACGGAAACCGCATTTTTCCTCCGCCAGCGTTTTATTAAAAGGCTGTGGCAGTCAGCTCGCCCATCAGTCATCACAGTTCAGTGGTTGTTCGCGTCATCACGCTGCCGGTTAATATTGTCTCAAGTGAGATAAAATACTCTCTACAGCGTATTGGCTCATTTTAATTTTGAATACCATTACCTTACCGTGCATTGGGCTGACGTTTACGCCGGGAAGCTGATTGAACGCGGCAAAAAACACGTTATAGAAACAGGGACATCCATCTCGGGGATACCTCACGTCGGTAACGCAGGCGACATAATCCGCGGCGACGCCGTGAGAAAGGCGCTTTCTGATGCGGGCGTTGACGTGAAGCTAATATGGGTTTCAGACGACTCCGACCCGTTCCGCAAGACTCCTAAAGGCATGGAGTCGCTGAAACAGTACCTTGGTTTTCCAGTGCACGACATACCCGACCCCCATGGATGCCACGATAATTTTGTCGAACATTTCGCCAAACCATTCATCGAAGACCTCGCCGGATTCGGAATAAAACCCGAAATCTACTCCGGCCGGGTGTTGTACCAGACGGGCGTCCTGTTGCCTGAGATAAGAAAGGCGCTGGAGCGTCGCGCTGAAATAATCAGCATATTGAATGACTTTCGGACTACTCCGTTACTTTCGGACTACATACCGTGGACGCCTATTTGCGGGGGCTGCGGGCGTATATCGACGACTAAGGCGTTGAGTTGGGACGGAGACAATGTTGTCTCATACCAGTGTGTGGGCGTTGATTCTTCAGTGCAGTCTCAGTATTTGAAGGAGGTTGAGGGATGCGGGCACGAAGGCGAGTCGGACATATCTAAGGGCGAGGGCAAGATGCCTTGGCGTGTTGAGTGGGCTGCCAGGTGGAGCCATTTTAAGGTAACGTGCGAGCCGATGGGCAAAGATCATTCGGCTTCAGGCGGCTCCTACTGGACTAGCAGGGTAATCAGCGATAAAATATTCGGATGGCCGGCGCCTGAACCAGTCATGTACGAGTTTTTCACGATAAACGGCGACAAGATTTCGTCGTCGAAGGGGAATGTGATAACCCTCTCGCAGTGGGCTGAGA
>CAZKCF010000096.1:2349-3507 GCA_964551365.1 uncultured archaeon | reverse complement strand
AAATATGAGGGAGAGTTTTACGTTACTGGCGAAGTAGGCGAGTGGGTGACGTTAAGCGAGAGGAAGTTTTATTCGCCGGACGGCGCTAGGAAGGATGTTGCTTTGATAATCCGGCCGCCTTTGGATGTTCCTAGGGGGGTGTATTACGGCGACTTTGTTTCTGTTGCTACGGCGGTTGGTTCTGGATGGAAGCTCGGTTCTTCTGCAACCGCTTCGACCAAGGTTGTTGTGAGCGTGATTTAGTTAGAAAAAGAGTTTGAATAGGTCGAGTAGTATGGCGTATCTAAGAATCTTGCTTAGGAGTACTATGATGCTGAATTCCGTGAAGTCCATGCCGCCTAAACCGCATATTACGCCAAGCAAATCAACCGGCACAGGTAACGGCAGTAGTATCATGGCAAACAAACCAATGCTGCCGTACGTGTTCATGAGTTTCTTCAGTTTCTTCACTTCCTTAGCTTCCTTCTTCAGCTGGATTATCTTGAATCCTGAGTAGCCTATCGCATAGTTTATCCAGTTGCCTGCGAGTGAACCGAATGCTGCAGACGCTATTATAGATGAGTAACTGTAATCTCTCACAAGCAGGAACAAGAGGGGCTCCACCATTAAAGGCACGAAAATGGTGGAGATGACGCAGGAGACAACAAACAGCCCCAACAGGCCGTACTTTAAGACCAGCGTGTGCAACAAGTATATTAGAGACTCTAGCATCTTCGATAAACTCCTTGTGTTGTGATGAGACTTAATGCACTATAAGACTCTTGCCGGTCATATCCGGAGGCTTCGCAAGACCCATAATCTCAAGTAGGGTTGGAGCCACGTCACTTAAGCCTCCCTTACGCAGTTTGACGTTCCTCAACGCCTCATCGTTGCTTATTAGTATGAACGGCACCGGATTTGTTCCGTGCGCTGGGCATGGTTCGCCGTTGGGGTAAAACATTATTTCTATGTTCCCGTGGTCTCCGGTCAATAGGACTACGTAGTTTTTCTTCAGGCTCAGGTCAACGATTCTGCCCACGCATTTGTCGACTGCTTCGCAGGCTTTTATTCCGGCCTCAAGGCTGGCTGAGTGTCCGACCAAGTCTCCGTTGGCGAAGTTCACTGCAATAAAGTCGTATTTGCCGGACTCAATTTGCGGCAAGAGTTTTTCAGTTATCT
>CAZKCF010000096.1:0-2339 GCA_964551365.1 uncultured archaeon | reverse complement strand
AGCGTATGCACTCATCTCGGGTTTTTCGTCGTATGACGGCACCTTCGGCGACGGCACCATCATGCGGTCTTCGCCGGCTTCGGGCTGTTCCATTTGGCTGTTGAAGAAGAATGTGACGTGCGCGTATTTTTCGGTTTCAGCTATCCTCAGCTGCTTTAGTTTGTTTTGAGACAGCACTTGGCTTAAGTTGTTTTTTACGGTCAGTTGCTTGAAGGCGACTGGCAGTTTAAGTTTTTTGTCGTACTCGCTCATGCAGATGAACGTCACCTTAGGGTATTTTTTGCGCTTGAATTTGTCGAAGTCGTCTTGCGTTAATGCGTATGTGAGTTGTCTCGTGCGGTCGCTCCGGAAGTTCCAGAATATCACGGAGTCGTTGTCGTCTATCGTCGCCACGGGCTTGTTGTTTTCATCAACCATGATGACCGGCTCGAAATAGTAGTCTGATTTATCGCTTCTCTTATAGTAGTGTTCTAAAGCCTCGAAAGGGTCTTTCTCTTTTATACCCTCACCTAAGGTAAGCATGTTGTATGCTTTTTCCGTGCGATCCCAGTTTGTGTCCCGGTCCATCGCATAGTATCTCCCGACGATTGACGCTATTTTGCCGACGCCAATCTCCTTGGTTTTTCTTACAGTGGCTTCGAAAAACTGTTTGGCACTTCTTTCCGGAACGTCTCGGCCGTCCAAGAAACAGTGTATATAAACCTTACTTATCTTGTTTCTTTCGGCCAACTCAAGGAGCGCGTGCATGTGTTGTGTTACTCCGTGTATGCCCTCATCACTGAACAAACCCATGAGATGCAGTTTGCTGTCGTGTTTTTTACAGTTGTCTATGGCCTGCATTAGCGCCGGGTTTTTGAAGAAGTTTCCTTCGCGTATTTTGCGGTTTATGTCTTCGAGCGGCTGCCAGACGACGCGTCCTGCGCCTATTGTCAGGTGGCCGGGTTCGCTTCCGCCTTGCGTTCCCGCAGGGAGGCCTACTGCGTTCCCTGTTGCTTCTAAAATAGTCCACGGATATTCTTTCAGGTATCTATTGTTGTTCGGGACGTTGGCGGCTTTAACGGCGTTACCTTTTTCCTCCTCGCTGTATCCCCAGCCGTCCCGGATAATCAGGACTACTTTGTTTTTGACCATATCTCAATAATATAGCATCCCGGAATAAAAACGCGCTGTCAGGGAGCGACAGCTTTTAGGATTTGCTTGTGGATTGTCCTGTTGGATGCTAGAAGGTTTTCGGAGTCGGCACTCCAAGGTCGCCCACGGAAGTCCGTCACCTTACCGCCTGCTTCCTCAACCAACAATGCGCCGGCCATGATGTCCCAGGATTTTACGGAATGCATGACGTATGCGTCGGCTTTCCCTGAGGCGAGGAACGCAAAGCTTGCTGTAGCAACCCCAAGAGACCTTATCGAGAAAACACGCGATGACAGTCTGCTCAGAGAACGCATTTTTTCTTCAGTGCCTATATTGAACCTGCTGTCATAGAAAACCAACGACTTCGGCAGATTCCGGGTTGAAACGCGCATGCGCTTTTTCCCGAAGAAAGCGCCCTTGTTTTTTTGGGCCGTGAACATCTGGTTTTCCGCCGGCAGGTAGATTACTCCCAATAGCGGCTGGTTTTTCAGCGTTAAGCCGATGGAGACGCCAAAGTAGGGCAGGCCGTAAAAGAAGTTGTGTGTTCCGTCCAATGGGTCAACGTACCACGTGTACTTTGAGCCATTATTTAGTTCCCCCATCTCCTCGGAGGAGATGTTGTGTTCAGGATACTCTTCCCTGATAAGCCGCACAACCTCCTTCTCTGACTCAAAGTCCGCTTTGGTGGCGAAATCCTTAGAGCCCTTGTATTCAACCTCGTGTATGCGGCCGAAATACTTTAGAAGGACTTCACCTGCTGCTCGAGCAGTCTCCTCCGCGAACAAAATCATCTTAAGTTAAGACAGCGCCCTTGTCTGCTGAGGAGACCATCCTAACGTAACGGGCGAGGTAACCTGTAATCTTCTTTTTAACGAGCCGACAGGACTTGAGTCTTGCTTCAAGCGCCTTCGGAGTTAACTTGACGTTAATCTTTCGCTTAGGTATGTCAATCTCGATTAAGTCGCCGTCTTCCAGCGCCGCTATAGGACCGCACGCGGCAGCTTCGGGGCTTACGTGACCGATGCACGGACCGCGGGTTCCGCCGCTGAATCGTCCGTCAGTGATTAAGGCAACACTCTCCGACAAGCCCATTCCGGCGATAGCGCTTGTCGGCGACAGCATCTCCCGCATGCCGGGGCCTCCTTTAGGGCCCTCGTATCTCACGACCACAACGTGGCCTGATTTTATTTTGCCGCCGAGGATTGACT
>CAZKCF010000095.1:0-3508 GCA_964551365.1 uncultured archaeon | reverse complement strand
TTGTTAAACTGAGGATAAATGCATATTAATATACTTGTATACGTAAATGTTAAAACAAGTTTGTGTGATTCAAAATGGGTTTAAGCGATTTTTTTGGCATGAAGAGGGCCGATAGGGGACATATAGACATAGAAGACTACTTGAACGACTTAAGCATCAGAGACGGGAGAATAATAGAAGACGAGAACATCACGTACATTAAACCAGTCGCCTTGGATGCTGAAGGAAAAGGCGTTGGCACGGCCGTAAACGAGCTCGAGAAAAGCAACATCGTGGTTTTGAACGTGAGAGCGCTCTTAGGCAACAAAGTGCTTTTGAGGGAGATAGTCAAAGAGCTGAGGGAAACGTGCGTCGGCCTCGACGGCGACATAGGCAGGATATCAGAAGACAAGCTTCTTTTAGTGCCCGCTGGCATGAGGATAGCAAATCCCGAACAAACAGAATAACTTACTGACTGAAAACGGTTTCATTGGGGAATACCTCTATTCCCCTAGACGTTATTTTCATAGGCCTTATGTGCCTGTCAAAACCAGCGCCCCTAAGCTTCTCCACGCTTATTGCACTAACCTTCTCGCCTTCCTTCTGGATACTGTGTATTTTTATGACGCCGCTGCACAAAAACTCTTCCATAAAAGTCTGCTCACTGTCCAAAGACTCCGACGTAAGCAGCGTAGTACACCCTGAATGAGAAAGAAAGTTCATCAACGTCAATATCTCCTTGCGGGCGCTGATATTCTCCTCGTACATCATCTTGACGCTCGTCAGAGAGTCTATGACAATGCGCTTGGGCTTGTAGTTGGTTATCTTGCCCTGCAGTATCCCAATGAGGTTGGATAGAGTGAACTCCGGCTTGGACATGACGCTGTCCACCTTAAACGTCCATATGCCAGTACTCAACTCCTGAGTCGTGCCTATAATCTTTATGTTGCGCAAGTCCCAGCCGAACTGCGACATGTTTTGCTCGAGCTCCTCCTGCTGCTCCTCCAGCGCAATATACACGCCCTTTTCGTTTGCCTTAGCTCCTTCAAGAAGAAACTGCATGCAGAGTATTGTTTTCCCGCGCCCGGTCCGCCGACGACTATGTAGGGTCTGCTTTCTATGAGGCCGCCGTTGAGCATTTTATCCAACCCTGCGACGCCTGTTTTAACGCGGTTCAGCTCTGCCATGTTTAGTAAATAAGATGTTGAGTATAAATACGTCAAGGTGGCCGCAGTTTAAACTCGGCGACCGGAGAGTATGAAGGGCCTTTCGGGCTTAATTTACTCTCCATCAAAACCACTTTTTCCACAGTATAAGAGCCAAAAACCCTATTGGCGTTAAATCGGAGGTAGTCCTTCAAGCCGCTTTTGTCCGCAAGCTGCCTGACTCTTGCGACAGTATAATGCGCGTGAAAGTCTTTCTCCCTGTTGAAGCCGAGTTTTGTTACCGAGTCTTCTATTTTGCGCTGCAGGTCGTTTGTGAACGCATGGTCTTCAACTCCCGCCCAAACCACTCTGACGTAGCTTGTGTTGGGGAAGACGCCCACGCCCTTGAGAGTTACTGCGAATGAACTGCATTTGTCAAGCAAACGCAGGCTTTCAGACAATTTTTGGATGCACGGTTCCTCAACGTCTCCGAGGAAGTTTAGCGTCATGTGGATGTTTTGTTTTTCCACCATCTTGATGCTGCCGAAGTTTTTTATCTCGTCTTGCACTACGGCAAGTTTTTTCTTCACTTCGTCCGGGCAGGGTATTGCGATAAAACACCTCATCTTGCTTGAGCCATTATTTATAGCTTACTGGCTAATATTAAGTTTGGTGGTAAGATGATTCCAGGCGGCATGAACCCAAAACAGATGAAGATGATGATGAAGCGGATGGGCATCAAGATGGAGGAGATTGATGCTGAAGAAGTCATCATAAAATGCGTTGACCGAGACATAAGAATAACTGAACCACAGATTGTGAAAACCGTCGTCAGCGGGCAGCAGATGTTTCAAATCAGCGGTAAAATATCGGAAGAAAAAGCTGAAGCAACCGTTGCCATAGAAGAAGACGACGTAAAGATGGTGGCAGAGCAGGCGGGTGTCTCCGACGATAAAGCTAGAAAGGCGTTGGAAGACGCCGGCGGAGACATCGCCGAAGCCATAATGAAGCTAAGGCTGTGAACGCGCTGCATGCAGGCTAAAAGAGGTTGGGCGTGACGTAAACTTCTATCAGACCAGCCAGCACGAGCATTACAAACGACAGCAAAATCAAGTCCAATGAATCTATTATTATCGCCTTAAACCTGTCGCTGGAGTAATGGTGGTTTACGACGGCAACAGAGATTATGCCACCAGCAAGAGTTCCGATAAAATAGGCTATCACCTCAGGAATCCCATGCACCATGTAACTGAAGCCCACCGGAAACGACGCAAAATAGTCCAACAAAACACTGCCGCTTGAGGAAGCATAAGACGTTATCTCAGTCCTGAAGACATTGCCCACAGCGGCGCCTATTACTGACGCGTTCCAGGTTAGTATGAGTATCGCTCCGCTTCCGTAGACGAACGAGAAGATTATGCAGAAGAACAGTACCCTGAAGTTGTTTTCTAGTATGCAGTTTAGGCCGCCGCACGTTCCTGTCGCATTGCCGGTGATGGATTGTATTGTTTCAAGCTGGTATTCAAATGCTTGGTTTACTGTATCGTGTGGTAGTATGGTAAACCAAAGGATGTAGGATACTACAAGTCCGATGAACGTGTACATGAAGAAGGATAGTATGTGAGTGTGCTCTTTCAGTAGGAATATCTCTTTTCGTATTTTGATGTCTTTTTCCTCCTCAAGTTGTATGGCCTTTACCATTAGGACAATCAGCGGCATTGACGCCAAAAAAACGCTCGCAATACTAGCATACCTACCGAATGTCCAAAGACCTAGAAACAAGCCGACTGTTGAGAACACGAAGCCTATAACAACCATCTCCCGGGGGTGTTTTTCTGCTGTCAGAGGGTTTACTATGGATTCTAATACCATGTTAGTTATTATCCGTCTTCAGCTTTTATACCCAGACGACACAAGATTTTATGCAGAGGTGTTGTATTATGGAGCCGGATAGGCTCTTTTATCTAACCTTAGGGTTAATGTTAGTGCTCTACGTAGTGTATAGTGGAAACTCCAACGCAGCAACAGAGGGAGACCCATTGCTTATAACAACGACACTACCTATGACCAGCACGATGCCTGCAACAACACTGCTTACTACAACGCTGATGACTACGACAAGCATTCCAAGCACCGCCACAACGAGATTGCCTACGACCAGCACATGCCCACCACGACAATACCCACTGCAACTCTGAGAAACATTTAGTCTGGTTTTTTAAGCCGACTCGAACCCGTACATCACGTCAAGAACCCTCTGGTCGCCCAATGCTTTCCCGATGACCTGCAGGCCAGTTGGTATGCCATCCACTTTTCCAGCTGGAACCGTACCCGCCGGAAGCCCCGCAAGGTTCACGGGGACTGTGAAGACATCGTATGCGTAC
>CAZKCF010000094.1:0-3540 GCA_964551365.1 uncultured archaeon | reverse complement strand
AGCTACGCTAAGGCGGGTTGCCTAAGGTTTACTACTTATGGTTTTTCGTATATAAATAACCTCCGCCGCACGCACGCTAAAAATCACAGACGCTCTTTTAAAATAGGCCAGACGCCCAGATAAGCCACTGCGGCGACCCCAATGAGGGAGCCTATCCAGAAGGAGAAGAAACGCTCCAACAGTGTCGCAGCCAACGCCGTCGCAGGCTTGATGTAAAACAGGCTGAACATGAACGTCGTCAGACCCTCCCAGAGCCCTATGGAACCCGGCGTGAACGGGATGAACGAAACCGTCATCACAATAATCCTCACCACCAAAAGAACCATCAACGGCACTTCAACGCCGATAGCCTTGAAAGCAAAATACATCCTCAACACCGACACAACCCACGTGAGCAGGGAAACAAAAAAACCCGAAAACATAATCGTGCTGTCGGTCATGTTCTCCGTCATGGCATCCTGAAAAACCACGACTATCTTGTCCACACGCGTTTGAGCGTCCAACGCATGCTCCCTTAGATAAGGCAAAGGAAGCACGGAAAAAAAACTGACCACATACCGTATCATCCTCAAGGAGAGCTGAGCATCAGCAACCAGCGCGAAAACAAACGCTGCGATGAGCACTAGCACAAGGCATCCTAACGCAAGAACAAAGATTATGGCTGAGGGTATGTGGTATGCGGCGATAAAGGATATGGCGAGCAACAGCAGGAAAAACACTGGCACAACGTCAAGAAACAAGTCCACGATAACGCTTGCCGCAGACTTCGCCGTGGAAAGCTTAGTCAGCCTCGCCAGCAAGTAGCCTCGAGCGAACTCACCGCCGGCAACCCCAATAGGAGTCATGTTGTTAATCAAATACCCCACAAGACTCACAGGAAAAACACTGCGAAATGAGACGCCACTATGCTTTAAAACAATACTCCACCTGAACGCCCACAAAACCATAGCCAAAACCTGAAGTAAAAACAACAACAAAAGATACTCCAAACGAACCTTAACAACCTCTTCAAAAACCTCCTTAGGCCCAATCCACCACACAACACCCAACACTAAAAACAAGCCGAACAAAAAAAACAACAAAAACCTCAAGCGCATATTAATAAGAGGACTCAGATAATATATAACCCGCTTGCCACAGGGTATAAAAAAATCAACGCCAAAGTAACTCAAACAGAACTGTCACGCCCAGTTCACATGCGGGCGCACATCCGCCTAACAGCAGAGTGCACCTAAACGAAATAAAAACAACAGAAGACAATAATAAGACAGTACCTTTGATGAATCTTTAACAAAGATTCGCCGAAGTAGCTCAGCAACCTTTTCTTTACAAAAGAAAAGGTTGGTCAAAAGGATTTTGACTAAGGCAAAAATAATAGACAACAATAACAAAAAATGTGCAGTGCGACTAAGCGAGCGCGCACCGCACAAAGTGCCGGCTGATTTTGCAGCCGCCGAAGTAGCTCAGCTTGGTTAGAGCGCCAGACTCATAAGCAGAAACTTTTAAGAAAAGTTTCATAAAAACAGAAGCCATCTTCGCCTAACGGCGTGACGGCTTATGGGCGCCAGGCCACAGTCAGCTTGGAGCTTTCACGATAACGCTGAGTTATCTGGAAGTCGCGTGTTCAAGTCACGCCTTCGGCAAACTGTTTCGCCCAGTTTACGTGCGGGAGGGACGTGCGCTCGCTAATGCTCGCTTAGTCCCTCTGAAGTTCTTTTTGACTCGTCTAATGCGTTAGTGTGGATTGAGCAGAGCGAAATTCCACAAGACTTGTTTAATTGCAGTGCAAAGTCACGTGAAGCGAAATGTTTTGACGGGATTTTATAGCCGCATTTTTTTGAACGCATAGGTTCCGGCAAAAATCATTACTCCTGAAAAGAGGGTTATTATCGCAAAATCAAACGTAACAGGGAATGCGGAGGCTCCAATCATCACTCCTCTAATGCCGTCTACAGAATACGTGACCGGGTCGATGAACACGAAGGGGGCCAGCCAAGGCGGCAGCTTGTCTATGGGAAAGAGCGCTCCTGAGAGGAAGAACATCGGGAATATGAGGAAACTTGTGACTAGCTGGAATCCTTCGGGGCTTTCCATTTGAGAGCCTATTATCAGGCCTATGCTCACCATCCCAACTGTTGTCACGAACAAGAATGCTAGTGAGATTACGATAGAGAGTATGCTCAACCGGAGTCCGGGCATCATACCGCCTGACGAGAAGACAATGCCTATTAGCAGTAGGATGCCTATTTGCAGGAGCGTGTCTGTGGACCCCCCGATTATTTTGCCAACGAAGATGGATCTTCTCGACATGGGCGACACCAAGACTTCTTTCAGGAAATCTATCTTCTTGTCCCAGACGATGTAGACCCCGAAAAAGATTGATGAAAAAAGAACAGACTGGATTAATACCCCGGGGTAGATGAACGTCTGATAATTGATTCCGCTGATTGAGATAGAAGACCCCAGTCCCCCGCCGATTATTAAGAACCAGAGAATTGGGTTAACAACCGACGCCACAACCCTAGACCGTTCTCTCAGAAAAACCTTGGTTTCCCGATACCAGAGTGCGTAAATTCCCTTTAACGAGCTCATTTCCCAGACCTCACGTGCATTGCTTTCTCAGCCCATCCGCCTTCTGGCGACCCGTCTCTTATAGCCCTGCCGGTATAGTGCAGGAAAACATCGTCGAGAGTGGGGGAACGAACTTCGACGGAGTTCACTTTCCCCGCAACCGCTAGGATGTCCTGGAGGTGTGTGCTGGCGTCTTCAACCGTTAAACAAACTTCTCTATCACGTATGTTGACTTCTTTCACGTACTCCAGATTTTTCAGAGCTTTAGTATCCAAGCCCCTCACGTTCATCCGTATTATGTCGCCCCCCAAATCTTTCTTCAGTTTTTTCGGAGAGCCTGAAACGACGACTTTCCCGCGGTCGATTATTGCCAGCCGGTCGCATAATCTGTCGGCCTCGTCCATGTAATTGGTCGTGATTATGACGGTGATTTTTTCTTCTCTAGCCAGCTTTTTTATGTACTCCCAAATGCGCTCTCTTGACTGGGGGTCAAGCCCGAGGGTTGGCTCGTCCAAAAACAACACCTTCGGGTGGTGCATGAGTCCTCTTGCAAGCTCCAGCCGGCGCCTCATGCCGCCGGAGTATTTTTTCACCAAATCGTCTTTTCTGTCAGTAAGGTCGACTAGTGCGAGAACTTCTTTGATTCTTTTCTCCTTTAGGCTGGTGGGCATGTCGTAAAGCCACCCGTGCAGCCTCAGATTCTCGTACCCGGTCAATATTTCATCTGAGCTTGGGTCTTGGAAGACGATTCCGATTGATTTTCTCACTTGGTCTGGCTGTTGGGTTACGTCTAGGTTGTTTACTTTAGCAGTCCCTGATGTTGGGGGGTATAACGTAGTCAACATTAGAAGGGTTGTAGTTTTTCCAGCACCGTTCGGTCCCAGTAGACCGAATATTTCGCCTTCCTTAACCTTAAGGTTAAGGTTATCTACCGCGTTGACTCCATTATATCTTTTCGTCAAGTTTATT
>CAZKCF010000093.1:0-3661 GCA_964551365.1 uncultured archaeon | reverse complement strand
GTTCAGAAAGGGAAGGGCCGGAGCAGAGGCTACGGGAGCAGAACTGGCACGAAAAAAGCGAGGTCGCCCAATAAGCCCGCGTGGATTAAAAAGATTCGCGCCATACGTGATGAGCTTCAGAAGATGCGTGAGGCCAAGGAGATTGACGCGAAAACGTATAGGATGCTTTATCGCCAAGCTAAAGGTAACCTGTTCCACAGCAGAAGGCACGTGCGCGAGCACGCCGGGAGGATGAAGAATGGCTGAAGGACCAACTTATGTGGTTAAGTACCGTAGGCGGCGTGCGAAGAAGACCAACTACAAGAGGAGACTCAACCTCATAAAAGCTAGGCTCCCGCGTGTTGTGGCTCGAAGGTCGAATAAACACTTGTCATTACAGCTTGTTGAATACCAAACTAACGGAGACAAGATACTGGCGTCTGCTCACTCATCTGAGTTGGTGAAACTAGGCTGGAAGCATAGTACTTCTAACATACCCGCGGCGTACTTGACGGGCCTCTTGTTCGGCGCGAAAGTGAAGTCGCTTAAGATGCATAAGGCGGTCTTGGATTTGGGCATGAACTCTCTTGTAAACGGCTCAAGACTATATGCTGCGCTAAAGGGTGTTGTGGACGCTGGCGTGGAAATACCTCATGAAGATGTTGTGTTCCCGAGCGAAGAGAGGCTTAAGGGCGAGCACATAGCAAATCACGTTCAAAAGTCTAAGGACATAACAAAAGACTTTGATTCAACTAAGAGCAGGATACTTGAAAAATGACTGAGAAGAAGGAAGCGTCTGCGGTAGCAAATGCGACAACAAAAAAGCGAGAGAAAACTAAAAAACCGCAGCCGACAGAAGTGAAAGACGTTGAGAAAAAGCTGCCTGCCGAAGATGATGCGGCTGTTGATGGCGCTGAAGAGTTACCCGAACCGGACATAGTCGAATTAGTTGCGACTCCAGAGCCTGAGACCGTAGAGCACTGGCAGAAGAAAGCTAAAGCACGTATACCTGACTTGGTTGAAGAAGAACTTGTGGGCGAGAAGACTCCTATAGAACGCGAGCTTGCCTTGTGGAAGCCTAAGACAACCCTTGGCATGAAAGTGCGCACAGGCGAGTTGAATTCCATAGATGAAGTGCTTGCTTCAAACTTGCCCCTCTGTGAGGTGGAAATAATAGACAAGTTTCTGCCGGATACTAAGGAAGAGATAATCGGTGTTGGGAGAGTGCAGAGGGTAACCGACTCAGGGCGTAGGATGCGTTTCCGGGTCATCACTGCAGTCGGGAACGGCAATGGCTACATCGGAATCGGCGAAGCCAAAGGGAAGGAGGCTGGGCCGACAATAAGAAAAGCTATTGAGCGTGCTAAGCTGAGCATTAAATCAGTTAAACGCGGGTGCGGCAGCTGGAGGTGTGGTTGCGGTAAACCGCACACGGTGCCGTTCAAGATTTCCGGGAAATCCGGGAGCGTGACTGTTACGTTGGTTCCGGCTCCTAGAGGAGCGGGCATCGTTGGCGGTGAGGTCGCCAAGAAGATTCTGGCTCTCGCCGGAATACAGGATGTTTGGGTTATGACTGACGGGCATACTCGAACTAACATAAACTTTGCTCATGCGGTGGTGAACGCTCTGATTAACACCAATTTCATCAAGTTGAATGAATCCGAGATTAAGAACCTAAAAATAGTTTCAGGTAAGGCATAATGGATAAAAAGAATATAACGTCGGATAAGAAGAAGATGTGCGTCGTCCGGGTCAGGGGTAGCGTGCATGTTCGCTCCGACATAAAAGACACTCTGAAGATGCTTAAGCTAAGCAAGGTGAACCATTGTGTTATTGTGGACAACCGACCGCAGTACCAGGGCATGATAAACAAAGTAAAAGACTACGTCACTTGGGGCGAAATAAACGAGGAAACCATGCTAAAGCTATTGTCAATCAAGGCAGAGGTTGTCGGACGCAAGCCATTGGATGACGCCTACCTGAAAAAGAACACAAAAAACAAGGATTTGAAGTCCTTCACCGAATCATTAATGAACTTTAAGGCTGATTTGAAGGATGTTCCAGCACTAAAGCCGGTTTTCAGACTAAAACCGCCGACAAAAGGCTACGACAGAGGCGGCATAAAACAACCTTACTCGCGCGGCGGTGCATTAGGTTACCGCGGAGAAAAAATAAACGAACTTGTTGAGAGGATGCTGTAATGAGCCACATAGACCGGAAAACCCAGAAGAAGCGGGGTTCAAGAACCCACGGTTATGGAAACACTCAAAAACACCGTGGGGCTGGAAGCCGAGGCGGCAGGGGTTTGGGCGGCGGCAAAAAGCAGAAGTGGATGTGGGTCTCAAAGTTCATGCCAGACCACTTCGGGGGCAAAGGATTCAAGAGGCCGCCGGAGATGATAGCTAGCCCGAACACCATAAACGTGGGAGATTTGGAGGCTAAACTATCGTCGTGGGTTTCTGAAGGCGTCGCAGAGAAAAAGTCTAAGAGATACTACATTGACTTGAGCAAGGCCGGTTTCCAAAAGCTTCTTGGCTCCGGCAGGATATCAAGTCCTATCGATGTCGCCGTTGCGCGATGCTCTGAAAAAGCTAAAAACAAGCTGGAGGAAGCCGGAGGTAGTGTAGTGCTACTGGAGCAGTCCGAGTCTGAGTCAGAGCCTGCTGCCGAATCCGCGAAATCCTCATGAGAGGGTGGTAAATGAACCTTGAGTTCCTCAGACCAGCAATCAAGTACCTGCCTGAAGTAACGTTACCGAAACGTCATGTCCCATTCAAGGAAAAACTGATGTGGACTAGCATAGTCTTGCTACTGTTCTTCGTGATGGGCACCATATACCCCTACGGCGTCTCAACCCTGTTGTTGGAGCAGAAAATACGGGGATTCACTCAAATGCAGATGATTTTCGCCAGCAGCATGGGAACAATAACCTCAGTCGGAATAGGGCCCATAGTCACAGCGTCCATCATACTGCAACTTTTGGTCGGAGCGGAAATGATAGACATCGACCTGAAAACCCAAGAAGGAAAGGCCCTATTCCAAGGAACACAAAAAATACTCACAGTACTAATATCCTTCTTCGAAGCGGGCGCGCTCGTTCTCGCCACCAAGATGGTCTCGGGCGCATGGCTCATAGCGTTCACGACATTTCAGATTGCGTTAGGCTCTATACTGCTCATGTTTTTGGACGAGATTGTTTCAAAATGGGGTATAGGGTCCGGCATATCGCTTTTCATTGCCGGCGGCGTATCGCAGACTATAATAACAGGCTCCCTGAACCCGCTTAGGACGGAATCCGGCGCATTGTCGGGTTACATTCCAACTTTTTTGGAACAGGTTATGTCAGGCAACTTTGACTTAATACTGTTGTTCCCAGTCATCGCAACGATTATTGTGTTCCTTGCTGTTGTTTACTGTGAGTCAATGAAGATTGAAGTCTCTCTTGCATATGGTGGGATAAGAGGCATTGGAGGCAGGTTCCCGCTCAAGTTTTTCTATGTCTCAAACATTCCTGTCATATTGGCTGCCGCGTTATTGATGAACGTGGAAATGTTCGCAGGATTTGCCGGAGTGAACATGAACGATCTCCCCGAGCATATGACAACCCTCCAGAGGGTAGTCTACGAGGTCACGTCTCATCTCACCCTAGGCAACCTGTATGGGATAATAAACCCTCAGGATT
>CAZKCF010000092.1:0-3698 GCA_964551365.1 uncultured archaeon | reverse complement strand
CTGCTGGAGCGTATATTGTAATCAGGAAAAACGCTGAGGAGGAGTTTATGATGCAGTCAACTACCACCAGCACAACAAGCACTACGTCCACTTCAAGTACTTCAACATCCACAACAACTTCGACTTCAACAACAACCTCAAGCTCCAGCACAACATCAACAACGTCAAGCACTACGACAACAAGCTTGTGCGGCGGAGAATTCGACAAACCCTGCGAGACAGAACAAGGTCTAGTATGTAATGAAGGCTATATTATAGGCTCGGAAGGCTTATGTAACCGAGTAAGCTGCGGTCCAACGGTGCCTAGCGGCAGAGACGGCTGCGGAAGCTGGGCCCTAAAATGGTGTAAATAAAAAGTATTTACCTGCAGACTCGAAACCGTAATACTATGGAAGAGAACGCGAACTCGAGGATAACGGCGTTTATAATACTGCTGGCAGTAGCGGCTGCAGCATACCTGCTGTACCCGCGGGAACCGGCAGCAGGAGAATACGACTCGCTCGCAAAATGTATCACAGCCAAAGGCATCTCAATGGCCGGCACAGAAACCTGCCCGCACTGTAAGGAACAGAAAAAAACGCTCGGAACATCTTTTGAGTACATAGACTACCACAACTGCGATGTGGAGCCAAACTGGTGCAACAGCAAAAAAGTAATGTACTACCCTTCGTGGATACTCGCAAACGGCAAAGTAGTCTCAGGAACGCAATCAATAGAACAACTCAAAGAATTAACAGGATGTGAATGACTTGAAGGGAATAACACCCCTATTTTACCAGTTCTATTAATTATATAACATGAATTTTTTTGATGTTTTGGAGTCAAGGCACTCCATAAGAAAATTCAAGGACGAGACAATTGAGGAAAAACACTTGGCAGCCATACTAAATGCCATGAACTCAGCTCCGTCGGCTGGAGACCTTCAGGCATACGAAGTCGTCTTGGTCAAAGACAAAAAGAGGAAAAAACGCCTAGCTAAAGCAGCCTACGGCCAAGAGTTCATAGCCGAAGCACCTATTAACATTATTTTTCTGGCTAATCCCAAAAAGTCTTCCATGAGGTACGGAGAGCGGGGAGTCAGGTTGTATTGTATTCAGGATGCTACAATTGCCGCGTCGTACGCTCAGCTTGCTGCGGCGGCTTTGGGCTTAGGCAGCGTTTGGGTTGGAGCGTTTGACGAGGATGCTGTAGCTAAGACAGTTAATGCTGGAGACAGCATCCCCATAGCCATAATACCTGTAGGCCACCCTGATGAGGAGCCGTACAGTACGCCAAGGAGGAATCTTGAAGGATTAGTGCACTATGAGGAGGTTTAAATGAAACAGATTTTGTTTGTCTTGACGGGAGTTTTATTTTTAAGCGCTTGTATTGCACGCGAACCAGCCACGACAACCACGTCAATGAACGTAGTTTTCACTGATTTAAAGAACATGACACCTCAAAGCACGACACTGCAGGAAACCTCAACAGAGACTACGACAATAAACAGGAGAATGTGCGACCAACTTGACGGACTCAACAGAGACCAATGTCTTGTGGAACTGGCTTCGGACGTAAACGACACAAACGTTTGCACCAGGATAGTGACGCCCCTCTGGCGGGACACCTGCTATAGGAGGATTGCCGTCAGTAATGGGGATGAAGGACTCTGCAAGGTCGTGAACAACAGCTTTGAAGTCATTGAATGCTATAAGGGCGTTGCCTTAATGAAAAAGGATCCGACGGCATGTAACATTATTGACAGCTTAACGCACAGGGACACGTGCTTTTACACTGTGGCCTTGCAGGCGAAGATACCTTGGGCTTGCGAGCATATAAAATCAAATTCCTCCAAGTTCAGGTGCCTTGCCTTCGTTGAAGAAAACGCGTCATACTGCGGCCTAATAGATGAGAACGAAACAGCCGACCTCTGTTACAGCAGGGTTGTGGAAAAAACACTGGACAAGCAAACATGCGACAAGATAAAAAACACTATCATAAAAGACAAATGCTACGCGACAGTCGCGGTGGGTAAGACAGAAAAAACATACTGCAGGAACATAGAAAACGCTACCATGAAACGCGACTGCTACGACACTGTGGAGGAGAGAATCAAGAACGAACAAAAACTTATGGAAGGCATGAAACTGAATACAACAGCGAGCTAGAACGTTATGCCTGCAGTAAAACTCATAGTTTTTGACTTGGACGGCGTCTTAATCGAGGAACCCGGCAGCTGGATGACGATACACCGCGCCTTAGGCACGGAAAAACAAGCCGAAAAAAACGCCCAACAATTCTTCGACAAAAAAATAACGTTCGCAGAGTGGGCTCAAGCTGACGTGAAACTGTGGGAAGGCGCCAACGTTCACAGGATAAAGGGGGTACTGGATAAGATGCCGCTGATGGAGGGCGCTGAGGATACGCTTAGGATACTTAAGGGGGAATATAAGGTTGGCATACTTTCCGGCGGTTTAAGCATTGTTGCAGAGGATTTGAGGGAGAGATTTGGTTTGGATTATGCTGTCGGCAACGAGCTTTTGTTTGATGGCGGTAGAGTATGCGGCGTGAAACCTGTTGTGGATTTTTACGGTAAGGGAATAATGCTTGAGAGCATATGCAGGAGCCTTAAAGTGCAGTTGGATGAGTGTGCTGCTGTTGGAGATCACGTGAATGACATCCCGATGTTTGAGAAAGCAGGTTATAGTGTGGCTTTCAATCCTAAGGACGTGCGGCTTGCGGATTACGCTGACGAGGTGGTGTACAGCAGGGACTTGCGGAGTATCCTCGGTTTTTTTTAGGCTAGTGTGCAGGTTGCTTCAACGCTTTTTACTGTCAGGAAGTAGTATGCTGGCTCCGTGTGGGATTTGCCCGCGATGGGGAATGTTACTGCCTCGTGGAATTCGGTCTCGAATCCGACTTTGAACTCTTTTTTAACGTAGCGTTTTATGACCTTGTTTTGATCGAGTTCAGGGGCAACATAGCTTCCTCCGCAGTAGTAGAGTGTTCTTTGTTCGCCCACGTTTTTGCCCCACCAGCAGGACAGAGAGTAAGTGGACATTGAGTCGGCAGACTGCGTGCTCAGGAGGTCATCAACGAAAGCTTCTGCAAGAGGCATTTTTATTATATCAGGGCCAAGCGTCTCGCCGACTGCCTTTAGTTTTATCTGCTCACCTATGACATTGCATGGCGTGACGTACACTGGAGGAGGAGGAGGAGGAGAAGTAGTCTTTATGCAGCCGGCAAAGAACGTCATAACTAGTAGTACGATGACTATTAGAGTAAACCTCATCGTTAAATAATTGTATTACCTTATTAATATCTTGAAATGACTTACGCTGAACGCATGAGCAGGATTCCGCCGTACTTGTTCGCCGAGATTGATAAAGCAATCTCGAAGAAGAAGTCTGAAGGTGTTGACGTGATAAGCTTGGGCATAGGAGACCCCGACCTGCCAACGCCAAAAAACATAGTCGAAAAACTGTATGACGCCGCAAAAGACCCTGCTAACCACCGCTACCCGTCATACGAGGGCATGCCATCATTCAGGAAAGCTGCCGCAGAATGGTACTCAAAAAGATTTAAAGTAAAACTAGACTACGAGACTGAGGTTCTGACTCTGATAGGCTCCAAAGAGGGCATAGCACACACACCCCTAGCCTTCATAAACCCGGGAGACACCACGCTCGTGCCAGACCCAGGCTACACGGTATACAAGA
>CAZKCF010000091.1:0-3728 GCA_964551365.1 uncultured archaeon | reverse complement strand
AACCGAAGCAGGAAGATAATAGCCTCAATCAAATGCAGCAGATAACCCGTAGCAGCCACTACTAGGATGTCCTATGTACCTTAAAGTAAACAACAAACACGCTGAAGAAGTGCGCCGAAGACTCCTTGACAAGAACGTTTTTGACTTGCGGATGCAAGTAATCCGCCAGGGGCAGTACATACTGTTCCCAGTTTCGAGAAAAATACTTCTACCAAAAACAACCTTTGTTGACTTGAAGCCGCAGAAAAAGAAAGAGAAGCCGAAGTCACTTCATGAAGCGCTCAAAGACATGCTAACCTCGGAGGAGTTGTCTGATGTGCCCTCTGCGTTTGACGTGATAGGCGACATAGCTGTTCTGGACCTTCCACCAACTCGTTCGCCCAAGAAAAAGTTGGTTGCAGAGACGCTTCTCAGCGTGTTCAAAAACATCAAGGTTGTGGTGAACAAGACAAGCAGGGTTGACACCGACTACCGGACAAGGTCTGTTGAACTACTTGCAGGAGAAAACAGGACACTAACCGTGCACAAGGAATACGGCTGCAAGCTTAAAGTTGACGTAGCCGAAACCTATTTCTCGCCGAGGCTTGGAACCGAACGAATGCGCGTGGCATCAAAGGTTCGGGAAAACGAGGAGGTTCTGGTATTGTTCGCGGGCGTGGGACCATACGCCATACTAATAGCGAAAAAAACCAAGCCCGCGCGTATCGTGGCTGTTGAGTTGAATCCCAAAGCGGTTGAATTAATGCGCGATAACGTTCGCTCAAATAAGGTGAATGTTGAGGTTGTGGCGGGTGATGCGAGAACGGAGACGCCCAAGCTCGGGAAATTCGACAGAATAATAATGCCGTTGCCGAAGGATGCTGGCGAGTTCCTTGACGTGGCTTTGCGTGCGTTAAAGAAAAATGGGGTAGTGCACTTCTACAGTTTCGCGCACAATCCGCGGGAAGCAGCTGCTGAGGTGTCTAAACGTGTTGGCCAGCTGGGTTACGGAATTAAAGTGCTTGATGCTGTCGAGTGCGGTTCTTACTCGCCGTGCCTGTCTAGAGCGTGCGTGGACTTCACGCTGGTTTAAACTATTTCTGCCCGCAAATCATAGTACGTGCAGCCCACTACTTTGACGTCAACTCTGCGGCCGAAGATGTTCTTATCCGACTTCAACACAATCGGCTTGTAGAAGTCGTTTCGAGCGCAAAATCCGTTGTCCGGCGTTTTTTCTGAAACAACTGCTGTCCCACTCCAGCCAACCCATCTTCTGTTCCTCTCCAAACCAATCTCCCTGAAAAGGTCGTTCATCAGCCTGGACCGCGCCTTGGTTATTCTCCCCGGGTGTTGTTTCAACATGTTTGCCTTCGTGCCTGGCCTGCTCCAGTAACGCGAAATGTTGAGGACATCAGGTTTAGTCTCCTCCATGAGCTTCACCGAATTCTTGAAGGCCCGTTCGTTTTCAGTCGGATAACCCACTATCACGTCAGTTGATATAGTGGCGTCAAACGCTTTTCTAAACGCGTTCACTATACGCTTAAAGTCTTCTACAGTATACTGCCGGTTCATGTCATCCAATACGCCGTTGTCCCCCGACTGAACTGGCAGATGCAGAAACTTGTAAACCTTGTCGTTGCTGTACGCGCCAATTAAGTCGTCTATAAAATCCGAAACATGGCTTGGGTTCATCATGCCTACTCTCACTTTAAAGCTGCCGTCCACAGAACAAACCTCGTTCAAGACTTCAGGCAGACTGCTTCCACTGTCCAAGCCGTAGGCGCCGGTGTCTTGAGCGGTAATCCAAACTTCCTTGACTCCGTCGCGAACAGCAGTCCTCACTTGCGCAACAATCTTTTCAGGCGCATATGATTTGAGCGTGCCCCGGGCTTTTTTTGTTATGCAGTAATTGCATTCTCCGACGCATCCTTCGGCAATGGGAACAATTTCGACTAGAGGATTCTCTCGTACCCTGGGGATACAAACTTTTTCGTTGGATTCCGTGATTTTCACGAATCGTCTGCCATCACAGGCGGCTTTCACTGCTTCAACAACGTCAAAAACGTTCGTGCCTATGAACGAGAAGCAAGGAAACATTGACGTCAAATAAGGCAGCGAAGCCGGCATGCATCCTGCAACAACAACCTTCTTTTTCTCGGATGCCAGCGCCGAAAGACGCTTAATAATCTTGTTTTCCGTCGGAGTTTTCACGGAACAGGTGTTCACCACGATTACGTTTCCTTTCTCCGCCACAGTAAAACCTGCGTCTGCCAGAAGACCCGCCATAAACTCGCTGTCGGCTTTGTTCATCGAGCAGCCGTATGTTTCCAATTCAACGTCCATTATGAGGGTTTTATTATGCTCTCTACAAGTTATATAACATGTGGAAATCTATTTTACTCCTTATTATCCTCTTGTCGGCTTCAATGTGCGTCTCGCAAGAGGGTGCCACAAAGTATGTGTGCCCCGACGGAAGCGTCGTATACAATCCACGCAACTGTGCTGCGGAAGCCAACGCGGTTGTAAAATATGTCTGCCTCGATGGTTCGTTTGTTGAAGAACCTTCATCATGTGTGGGGGATGCGATGTCATCATCCACTACTTTGAAGTTGACGACCGTGCAGTCGGCGTTACCTGAGTCTTCGACCCTTACTGAGGCCACGACTCTCGTAGCGTCATCCACCACGTCAACTCTACCTAAAACAACCACGATGCAGTCAACCGCAATACTCAAAACAACAACAGTGTCCTCCTCAACCACACTGTCTGCGACGACACTATCATCAACGTCGTCTTCCACAACAATATTGTCTGAGACAACAATACCGTCCACAACACTTGCAAGCTCTCCTGCCGTAAGGATATCCAACACACAGTTTGCAGCGCCGGAGGGCGAGAAAACGAACTTGAACGGCGAGTGGGTTGAACTCACTAACGAGGGTTCTGCTGCGGAAGACCTTGAGAAGTGGACTCTGTCTGACGCGTCGGGTAAGACTTACGTGTTCCCCGCTTTCGTTTTGGCTGCTGGCAGCAGTGTGAAAGTTCACACTGGTGTCGGCGTAAACTGCGAGAGTGATTTGTATTGGGGGCGGGCGTCGTCTGTTTGGAACAACGACGGTGACGCCGCAACCCTGAAGGATGAGAATGGAGTCACAGTCTACTATTACAGTAATCCATGAGGTGATAAAATGCCTATTGTGAAAATTGACTTGTGGGAGGGCAGCACGGTTGAGGAAAAAGACCAGCTTATAAGAAGCGTCACCGACGCGGTGGTTAAGTCGATTGGAGTTGACCCCCAGCATGTGTTCGTTCTACTGAACGAAGTGCACAAAGACAACTGGGGAATCGGCGGCAAAAAAGCATCGCACAAACGTTAGCTCCTCACAGCAATCATGTGGTCGACCCGCTTCTGTATCAACGGCTGCGTTCCAATGTCCCTGCGGTGGAACAAATCCCCCTTAATGTAATCCATCGACTTCTCAGCGATTCTCTCCGCCTCACTTATCGAAGACGCGGCGCCCAAGACTGCGATAGCCCGCGAACTTGACGTAAGGATTCTATTGTCTTCCTCGCGCACTGACGCATAGAATACACATCCACCCAGTTTTCTTATTGCGGGCTCGTCTATTTTTACTTCAACGTTTGTTTTAGGTTTCTCTGGGTAGCCTTCCGGCACCATGTACTTGCATACTGTCGCTTTTTCGCTGAACTTTAGGTTGTTTTTGAGTTTTCCGTCAACAATCTGTTCG
>CAZKCF010000090.1:0-3800 GCA_964551365.1 uncultured archaeon | reverse complement strand
GGGTTTTTCTTCCGCGGGCGATGCCGGCGTCTCGGGCACAATGGCCGACACGGCGTTAGCCTGCGCGTTTGCTTTAGCGAGAATCAAGTCTACTGTCTCCTTTGTCATTATGTCGGCTTCCAGCGCCAGGTTTTTCGCGTTGGCGTGCGCCTTCTGCAGCATCAACTCTAAGGTTGGCTTGGTGTATATGCCTGCGTTAAACGCGAGGTTGAATGCTGAAGCATAAGCTTGTTGGACTTGAGCCAGCGTTTGTTTTTCGTCTATCTGCAGCACGTCTGCGGTGTAGATTGTGTTGTCTTCGTTCGCGGCGTTAATCTTCAAGCGTATTTCAAACGGCTCTATCTTCAGTCTGGCGAGCACTCCAGCAAGTTGTTCTGAAATTACGCCGCCTTCTTTGACGACAACAGAGTCCTGTGTTACTACAATCTTTCCACCCTCGATTTTGGCCTTAATTCCCGTCTTCTGCAGGTCGCCGATTATTGGTCCTGGAGCGAAAGGCGTGTCACCTTTCGGGACGACGATGTCTCTAGGAGAAATGCTTCCTGCTTTGGCCGGCGCAGTCGTCTTGTTTGCTTCAAGCATCTTAGCAAGCTTGAAGGGGCTCATGTCCGTGAAGACTAGCGCAGTCGGGCCTTTGACGTGTTCGGTGAGGCCTGTTAACTTGGTTTTTTCCAGAGCTATTTTGATTACGTTGTTTCGTGCGACAAGTATTTTTGCTTTGCCTCTGAGGTTTTTTCTCATCTGCTGGAGTTGCTTTAGGGGCATGCCTGTTACGTTTGCCACTCCAACTACCGTTGACTTGGAAATTACTCCAGCCAGCTCATCAACCTGTTTTTTCTTCCAAGTGGCTACCATATTCTCACCGGCGGGCTCATAGTCGCCTTAACGTAAATGGACTTTATGTTGTCTTCGTGTATCTGGCGTTCAATAGCGTTCAAGACCTCCATTATGTTAGCAGTCAAGTCTTCAGCGCTCATGTCTGCGGTGCCGACTGGCGTGTGTACTACTGGATTCTTTTTGGACTTTATTTTAACGGTCTTTTTCATGCGGTCTATGAGTGTCTTCAAGTCCGCGTTGGGCGGCACAGGCTGCGGCATTTTGCCTCTGGGAGCCAAGACCGCACCCCAGTTCTTACCTATGACCGTCATGAGGTCTGCCTGCGCTATGAAGCTGTAGCATTCTTTCGCGAAGTTGCGCATCCTTCTTTTCTTGGTTGCGTAGTCTTCTAGTTCTCTTTTGCTTAGGACGTGTTTTGAGATTTTTTTGGCGTTGACGTTCATGTCTCCGTCTGCGAAGACTCCTATTTCGACGTCTTTGCCTCTGCCGTTCGGCAGGATTATGTTCAGATTTAGTTTGTTTTCAGGAGCTTCCATGTTTATTTCCGAGAAGCTTATGCTCAGTTCTACAGATTGCGTGAAATTCTTTTTCGGCGTGTTAGTCAACAGTTCAGAGACTTTGTCGTTAATAACTTTTTTGTCCATAGTTGCCCTCCTACCAGCAAGGCGGGTAGTGAAACGGGTTTTAATTCATAGTATTTTAGTCTTTAAAAATAACTACTCGGTTATCCTGTTGTCATATTCGCCGGCGTCAACGCTTTTTATGGCTTCTCTAGCAGTTTTTCCCTCGATAGTCACAGACATGCTGTTGCAAACGCCCATGACTTCTTTGACCGCGTTCTTCAGGTCGTTTGCTAGTAGGGAATCACGTTTCATTTTGGCTACGGCAACGATTTTTTCTATTTTAAGGTCTCCTATCGGTGTTTTTGTGCCGCCACCTTTTTCCACGCCAAGCTCTTTTTTAATCAGCGACGCGGTCGGTGGTGATCCGACTTTAACCTCGAATTCTTTTGTTTCAGTGTCTAGAGTCACTTTCACCGGGACTTTCATTCCCTTAAAGTCCGCAGTCTTCTCGTTTATTTTCGCTATGATATTGTTTATGTTAACGCCGAGGGGTCCGAGTGCTGGCCCGAGCGGCGGGCCTGCTGAAGCCTTCCCTGCGTCGACTAAAGCTTCTACCGTCTCTTTACTCATCCTTCTCGCCCTCCTTCTTTATTATCTTAATGTCGTCTCCTTTCACTATGACTGGTATGGGTACGGCGGCTTCGACCAGCTCAACGGTTATCTCGTTCTTGTCTTTGTCAATGCTAGCGACCCTAGCCTTCTCGTTCTTGAACGGCCCCGAAATCAACTCCACCATATCCCCCTTCTTTATGTCCTTAACGATTGGCCTAGGCATAAGCGTCTCCTCAAGCTCTTTCAGGGATATCACGCCAGCTGAAGCCAAGTCGCCCTTCTTCTTAAGCAGAAGACCGCGCGTTTTCGGAACGTTTCTCGCCAAGTCTTCGACTGTCCCCGGGCTGTCTGCTTCCACTAGCACGTAGCCTTTCAGGCCTGTGGTGTAAAGCACGCTGTAGATTTCCTTACCCTGTTTTGCGAATTCTTCGCGCCTGTTTTTCGCTTCTCTGTACATCAGTTCTGCGACAACGCGTTCTTGCCCTGCTGTAGCTCTTACTGCGTAAATCATTTTTTTAACGGAATATTCTGTCCACTATCTGGGATATCAGGAAGACTACGAATCCTATGAGCCCCACTACAATTATGCCCAGACCCGTGACTTTCGCGGTCTCAGAGTATTCCGACTTTTTTGGTTTTCTGGTGAGTCTTAGTATGCGGCGTGTCTCGCTGTAAGCCTTTGTTATGACACCTAAACTTTTTTTCATCATGAAGCTAAACCTTCTTCAAACCCATGTCCAACTGTTCTTCACTGCCCTCGATTTTTTCCTCAAGCTCTGCCTCGTAGCCCGCAATGTCCACTCCAGCTAAAATCACAAGCGTTCTTATGATGTTCCGGTCCATGGAATCGTCTATCTGGGCGCCCCAGATTATCTCAGCGTTCGGGTCTATCCGTTCACCCACTATTCTAACGATTTCCTCAGCCTCCTCAAGCGTCATGTCCTTGCTGCCGGTGATGTTAATCAACGCGCCTTTGGCGCTGCTGATGTTTGTGTCAAGCAATGGGGACTGCAGGGCTTTTTCCACTGACTCGCGGGCTCTTTCGCCTATTGGCGCCTCTTTTGAGGACGAGCCTAAGCCTATCATGGCGTTGCCGCCGTCTTTCATTATTGTCCTCACGTCAGCGAAGTCTAGGTTAACTAGGCCTGGGACTGTTACCATCTCTGTTATACCTCGCACAGAGTTTGCGAGCACTTCGTCTGCAACCCTGAATGCTGCGTTAAGCGGCATGTTTGGGGCTATGTCCAAAAGCCTGTCGTTAGGTATGACTATGATTGTGTCAGCGTATTTTCTCAGCTTCCTGAGGCCACGCAAGGCGTTTAACGCTCGCACTTTGCCTTCACAGCTGAACGGGAGAGTCACGACTGCAATGGTCAGCGCCTGAAGTTCTTTAGAGACTTCAGCTATCACTGGGGCCGAGCCTGTTCCAGTCCCGCCTCCGAGACCACAGGTGACGAAAACCATGTCTGCTCCAGAAAGCGCGCCAGCGATTTTCTCCATGTCCACTTCAGCGCATTCTTCGCCGACTTCAGGGTCGTTTCCAGCGCCTATGCCGCCTGTCACGCTTGCTCCAATAAGCAGCTTAATTGGCGCTGTTATCTTCAAGAGGTCTAGGGCGTCTGTGTTTACTGCGATGATGTCTCCTCCTATCAAGCCTATCTCCGTGAGGCGGTTTATTGTGTTTCCGCCGGCGCCTCCTGCGCCTACTACTTTTATCGAGGTTTTTATTCCTTCGACTATGCGTTTGAGTTCCTCGTCTGTTTCTCCTATTTTTGGTATTGTTTGTTG
>CAZKCF010000089.1:0-3841 GCA_964551365.1 uncultured archaeon | reverse complement strand
ATACTATACTATGAGGCTTATTTACGCTGCCCTAGCTTTGTTTGTGTTGGTTTCATCGGCTTCGGCTGCTAAAGACTCTGCTAATAAAACCAGCGACCACAAACCCGAGACCGTGCTGGTGGCAAACTCGATTGACTTCGCGCTGGCTCAAGACTTCTATGGCTTCCTCCAGAACAAGGGAATTCCAATAGAATACGTGACCCCTGAAAACTTCAGAAACCATGAAGAATACCGCACCAAAAAATTCGTTGTAATACTGGGCGGACACCATGCGCCAGAGGGTGTTGGAGAAATCGTGAGCGAGATTCTGACTAACGAAGAGCAGATTTCTCTCTTGGAGTCTAATACCACCCGCAAGATGTTCGTCAAAACCAACGTGTGGGCGCAGGGGCAGGTGGTTCGAATACTAGCCGGCTACGAAAAAGAGCAGACTCAGGAGGCGCACAGGATGCACCGAGACGAGATTGCAGACGACGCAGGAGGATACTGCGTTGAAGACTCAGACTGCGTGCCAGACGAGTGCTGCCACCCTAAAAAGTGCGTGAACCGGGAGATAGCGCCGTATTGCGTTGACGTATTGTGTACTGAATCCTGCGAGGGTCCTATAGACTGCGGGAAGGGTGTTTGCGTGTGCGATGAAGGCAGATGCGGCGTATCCCATGAAGCCAAGACTACTACAACGTTAGGCAACGTCGAGTGTAAGGTTCACCACGACTGTGGCGAAGAATACTATGGTGACTACCGCTGTTCAGGCAGTAAAGTAATCCGAACCCACTATTACCCAGTATGCCGCGGCGGAATGTGCATGTGGAAGACGAACATGGCTGTCGTGGACCAATGTGGGTTCGAGGAAGTCTGTGTTCCAGGAAAATCCTCATGCGTTTAAACGATGTCCTTGCGCAGGAGGCAAACCATCAGTGCTGCCGCAATTATGTCTGCTGTGGTCCCGGGATTGAGTTTGTTTCCGTCGCTTCTGAGATACTCGTCAAACTCACTCAACGCCTTCCGTCCTCTGGGGCTTAGTGTTCCCCCACGCTCTAAAACTTTTTTTGCCTTAAAAGAAATTTTTTCAGCCTCCGCCCAACCAGCTTTTCTGGCGACAAGCGTGTCAGCGTGCTCCGACAACACAGTGAGGTAAGCCTGCACTATCGCGGTCCTCAAGTCGCCTGCCGTCTCGCTGAGGCCCTTCAAACGCTCTGACGTTTCGAACACGACCGGCATGCCGCCTGCAACCTCCATGGCAATCATGTCTCGCTGCGAAGAATACTCCATCACCCTCAGAAAACTCATCTTGCCCTCCAAAAGCGTCGTCTTGGATTCCGCGCTCCTTACATCCAAATCCGACTCCCCGAGTCCGCCGGCGTTTGCGCTGTTTACCGCGTCAAACAAGTCCAAGGAATCCTGCACCGTGCTGCAGCCCACAACCTCCCGTAACGCGTCATGAAGCCTAACGTAACCCCACTTTCTGCCCAAACAAAGGCCTGCCGCCGCAGCCAACGGCACAAGAAGCATTATTGTCCCCAAGTGCGTGTTGCCACCCGAGTGGCTTGCCTTAACACGCAAAACCGCGTCTTTAATCAGATAACCCACCCGAACGTTGGCGAGAGAAACCCTACCGCCGCCTATGACACCCACCCTATAGCCTCTAATAGCAGCCTCCGCAACAGAAGGCTTCATCGCGCGCGCTCCCAAAACGAAGTCTTTGTATGAAACGTCGCTGAAACTTTTTGTTGGCGTGACGTTCCCTGGTTTTTCGCTGCTGACTTCCAGAATACATGCTTTTTCGGCGCACTCTACTATGAAAAAAATGTTTTGCTGGCGTTGCTGGTCGTTCATGCTCTGAGCCTTATTTTGTGTTTACCCAGTCTGCCGCCAAAGTTTGCTGCCGTTACTTTTATAACCCCTCGGGAGGATTCGATTGCTTTGACTGCGTTTCTCATTGCCTCTGTGACTTTCTCTTCTGAAATGCCGTTTATTACTATTTCTGTTGCTGATGAGACTCCGTTCGGCAGCTTCGATTCAGTTTTGCCTTTCAATGTGGGGCAGTATTCGTGCTGCGTTGAGGCCACCATGAACTTGTATTTTGAGCCTACTTTGCTGCCTGAAGAGCATATTCCGCCGGGGAATGACGTTATCACGCCCCCGATTTTGTGGACTGCGTCCACTGCCTTGAGGCTGGCGTTCAACGCGTTGTCTTCGGAGTCGCCCATAATCCATATGTTTCCTCCCATAACGCCTTCACCGTAGCCGAACTCTTCTTCGATGAGGAATTCGCCGGCCATAATCGGTATTAAAACCATTTTTCGGCCGTACCTTTCGACATTCTCCTGGAATCCGTCTCCGAAAAAACCCATCTTCTTTCCGACGCCCAGTTTTTCGGCGGAATCCGATGCGTTAAACACTCGGGTTGTGGGGCAGGTGAGTACGCACTGGCTTATCCTGTGTATCAACGCCATCTCCAAGTCTCTTACCGCCTCCTTCCTCCATGAGGGCACGTGAAACTGGAGTATGGCTCCCACCCTATTGTCTGGCGTGCGATTCGTGAGAGACTCAATGCCTGCCTCGCAGTCGCAGCCTAATGTGCTGGTGCTATAACCTGTCACACAGTTTACTGCGTTCATCAGCCACCGCTCGTCCTTGGCCGTCACAAGCAATCTCGCGTACACTCCTCCGAACGCTTCAGCGTAAGTATCCTCAACTACCATATACTCATATTAGATTGCGGCTGAAATAAAAGCCATTATGCGAACAAAATTCCTGCCAAAACCGGCAGTATCGCGTACACTAGAAGAAGCGTAACAACTGCGTAAGCCAGAAAACTCGTGGCTATGAAAACCCAGGTGTCTTTGATTGATTTTACGCTGCAGACTCCACCACACCGCGTCTTCAAGTTCAAGTAAACTGCCATAACATAAAACAGCGAACCCAATGCGATGAAAAACCCCTTGTATTCCGCAACCGAGATTGCTGTAGTAAGGCTTATGAGGCTTGTTGTAACAGCTACAACTCCCAACACCAGCGGCGTCGTACAGCACGCTGAAGCTATCGCGCTTGCCTTAAGCCCGAGTTTGATTGCCTTCCAGTCCATCTAAACCTCTTCGTCAGACACGAGTTCGCCGTCTCCGTTGCCTGTCACAAGCTGGAGTATCGTCTCAACTTCGACTTTCTTCGGGTCGTATACGACGTAATCTAGTTTGTTCCGGTACGCGATGTTCGTGGTCACCACTCCCGGAGTATCATGCAGGTTCCTTACCACAGCAGGCACGCAGCTCGGGCAGAAGAACGCTATCTTCATCGTCGCCTTCCTGTAGCCTCTGCCAGCGTACCACGGCAGTGTAGTGGTTGTCGTTTCCGGGATTGTTGAGGTGCTCGCCAGAAACACGGTCGTAGACCCAAGACTAGTGGTCGCCGCAGAACTTGAAGTCGTCTCATCCCAAACAGTTGTCGAAGTAGTCGCCACACTAATGCGCGTCAGCGTCGTAGACTCGATAACGTAGCTACTGGAAGCAGACTCTCCTGTCTCGCGTGTGGTGTTCTCTAATACTGCGGCTGCGGCAACCAAGGCCACGATGACTAACGCTGCTGCAAAAAGCTTGTTCTCGGGCAGCATTTTTTTTGACTGCCTATACTATGTGCGGCAGGGTATTTAAACAGGTTTCTGGAGGAAGAAACTAATCGTTGAATGCGATTCCAGCGTAGACTAGAGCATGTGCCGGATTGTATTTCCTGTCGCAGGAGGCGCAGCTGAATTTTCCTTTCCTGATTTTTTTAATCCTCTCGAATCTTTTGCCGCATGTGGGGCACACGTAAACGTGGGCTCGTTTCGGCTTCACGTTGATGT
>CAZKCF010000088.1:0-3874 GCA_964551365.1 uncultured archaeon | reverse complement strand
CCTCCATACTGCATCCTCTGCACATACTGCTCTTTTACATGACCTTATTTTTGTCCAACACATTATTCAGTCCAATGCTCGACAAGTTTGGAGAAAGAGGAGAACGCCCGTTCCTGCCCGTCGTGTTCACATCAACGCTTATTGTGGCTGCTGTAGTATTCTACAGCACGCTAAGCCCAGAGTTCGCCCCGGAAGCGCTATTAAGTTCGCTTATCCTCTGACTTAAAGCATCAGTTATCTTAGCCCGAGCTTCCTCAGCGCTTTCGAACTCGATGTTCAGGAGGTCTTCGCAGAGTTCTTCGTCTTTTATCACGTCTCTGACCCACATAGCAAAGTCGTTTCTACCGTCAAGGTGGAATTCAATAACTCGGGGGTGTGTTTCCGCGAGCGTTTCATGCAACTCCTCAAGAGAATGGATGCAGCCGACTATTTCACTGTGCTCCCTCTTTAGGATGAACGACGCTGACGGGTCCACAGGCTGCAGGAAAACGTGTTTTATCGCGTTTGAACGCAAGCTTAGTCCAGGATTCCTGCAGCCGCAAATCCAGTAAGGGATTTTTTGCACTGCAATAGACTCCAAAGTCACGTTCTCGCTCAGCCTATTCCGAAGAACCCCGCCGTTACAGTCATAATACACGTTCACGCTCACTCTGTCTCCAGCGCATATGCCGTGCGCTGCAGCATCTATGTTGTACACAATCCTCTTGACGCCGTTGGCTTCAATGCGCTTCGGCTCCTTATCCCAGCCTATCATGTTGTAGAATCCTCGGCCGCTGTAGCTTTTCCCGGACATCATAGGAATATCCTCTCCACTTTTCCCCACACTATTGATGCCGCCTAAATTATTGTCTACGGCGCGCAGCGTAGACTTCACGTAACACGGCTGGATGCTGTTGTTTTTCACCAGAAGCTCCACGCAGTTTCTTGTCGTGTCGTGGTTTAATGAAAGAATCTCCAGCTGATGTTTTCTCCCAGACAGGCGTTTGGCTATGAAAAACGCTGCCAACACTACAGCCGAAGCTATGACGTACTCTTTCACCTTTTGCTTGCTTGGATTGCCATGAACGTTAACTTTACTCGGTGTGAACTCTCTTCAAGTCTATGTCGCCTTGCATGAGGTTCAAAAACGACCTGACGGAACGCTCGACATCCTTCGACTGCGTTATGTACCGGCCTACAACAAGGATGTCTGCGCCGTTTTTCATTGCATCGCGCGCCGTCTCAGGCTCTATGCCTCCTGCAACAGACACGAGAATCTTCTTGTCCTTGAACGTTGACTTTATCTTCCCGATAAGCTCCCACCGGTGGTCTTTGCCTTTCTCCTCATCTATGCCCCTGTGGAGTTCCACTATGTCTGGAAGCTCCTTAAGGGATTTAAGCAGCTTTATCGGGTCGGAAACGTTTATGGTGTCTAAAATAGAGTATACTCCAAGCCGTTTCGCCTCGTATATAAACTTGTCTATAACCTCTATCGGAGCCTGGCCTGCCACGGCGACAGCGTCCGCAGTCTCGTCGTAGGCTATGTCAACCTCCACTTGGCCGACGTCCATCGTCTTCAAGTCAGCTATAACAAACATGTTTTTAGCAACCTCACGCACCGCGCTGATAGCCTTCACGCCCTCACCTTTAATCAGCGGGGTTCCGACTTCAAGTATTATGTTGTCGCTGTGCGGAATCTGCGATATCACCTTCTTGGCGTACTCCGAACTCGGGTGGTCTAATGCAATCTGCAGGTAAGGCGGCCTCCACAATCGGGGGACATTAAAGCCCATTATCGGGTGAGTCGCCCGGTCCTTGTCGAACAGTATCTTATCCCAGCCCGGGTAGTCTGTCAGCGCCCTCCTCAAAGCAAGCTTGGTTGCGCTGTAGTTGTACTGGTATATCCTTCTGTAGTCTTGTGCCTTAGGGTGTATGAAAACGGAGACGACTATAACCCAGTCCTCTATCTTGTCTTCAGGAATCATGCCCTCCTCTACCGCATCTGCGACAGCTTTCGCCACCGCAGCCTGCGCCGGGCCGAATATTTTGTTCGCGTCCTCCATATTTTCCACAGTAACCTTCGGGACCACGAGCGTGTAGGGTTTTGCAGGTAGGTTAGGTCTTATGACGCCCAAGATAGGTGTGTGCCCCCGAGAAAGCTGTGTTATGCCGTTTGCGAATGCTTGTCCGACGAAGCCTTCCTTATCCCCCACCATCAAGTCGATGTGCGCTACTTCATTGCCTTTCCCTATTAATGCTTCACCTATCTTGTACATGTTGTTCCCCCTAAATTATGCTGCACCCTTAATAAAATCTTTCATGCTTTTTTTCTCAACGCTTCTATCGCGGCGAGCTTGCTTCCTGAAATAAACTTGATTGAAGCCTTGCCTCCTGTGCTGACGTGCGTTATTTTGTCTTCCACGCCAATGTCTCTTGCCGCGGCCACAGTGTCTCCGCCGCCTATCACAGAGAAGCCCTTGCAGTCTGCGACAGCCTTTATTATCTCCTCAGTGCCGTAAGCGAACTTCTTCTCCTCATACACTCCAAGCGCTCCGTTAAAGAACACGGTGCCCGCGTTCTTTATGAGGCTCGTGTAGTTTTTCACGGTATTCTTGCCGACGTCCTTTACCTTATAATCCTGCGGCAAATCACCGAGCGGAATCTCAAAGCGCTCGTTGTTCCGGTCCAAAGCCAAATCAACGGGCAAAATAATCCTATCTTCATACTTCTCAAGAAGCGCCTGCGCCACCGGAACCTGTTCCATCAGCTTCTTGCCCCGGATGACCTCAATGTTCGGTTCCCCCACGCGGTAGCCTCTGGCTATCAGGAAAACGTTCGCGAGCAAGCCGCCGGTGAGAATCTTCTCCACGTCGTTGCTTAACGCCTTCTCCATAATCTTCAGCGAGTCCGTGACCTTGGCGCCGCCCAAGACGAAGATGACTGGCTTCTTCGGGTTTTTCATGCACTTTGTGATAGCGCCTATTTCCTTTTCCATGAGCCTGCCCGCGCCCGATTTCGCGGTCTGCGTGAACCCTACGGTGGTGGGCTGGCTCCGGTGGGCGGTGCCGAACGCGTCGTTTATGAATATGTCGCACAATGGCGCTAGTTTTTTCACGAGAAACGTGTTGGCCTGCACGTCTGGCGGTCTCTCCATCTCCTCTTCGGAGTAGAATCTCACGTTCTCAAGCAATATGACTTCGCCGTCCTTCATGTTTTTGATGCTTTCCCTCGCGTATGTGCCGAATATGTCGTCCACGTACTTGACTTTAACGCCCAACACTTCACTCAAACGCTTCGCGTGCTTTTCAAGCGTCGTGAAGTCGGCTTCCCCAGAACGCCCCTGGTGTGCCATGACCACAACCCGCGCCTTCTTTTTAGCGAGTTCCAGAAGCGTTTCCTTGTGGGAGCGTATGCGCCGGTCTTCCAGGAATTCGCCGGTCTTAGGGTCTATTGGCGTGTTCAAGTCGCATCGAACGAAAACAGTTTTTCCCTTAAAATCAAAGTCGTCCAGAGTAAGTATGTCTTCAATCATTTTTCCACCCCAAAGAGAATGGTGTTATCTTTTTATCACTACTGATAATAAATAAAAAGTACGTTGGGTTTTAATGACGGCGTGGAATATAGTAACCCTAGGATGCCAACCATTTCCGAGAAGATTTTGGCTGCTAAAGCAGGCAGGAAGACCGTGTCTCCGGGAGAGATTGTGGACTCTGAAGTAGACTACGTGATGGTCAACGACGTCACAGGGCTTCCGGCGTTCGAAGTCTTCGAGCAGTTTAACACAAAACCGCTGAAGGAAAAAGTGGTTTTGATTCCAGACCACTATGTGCCCAACAAAGACGTGGCTTCAGCAAGGCAGGCTAAGGCAATGCGCGACTTCGCCTTAAAATACAAC
>CAZKCF010000087.1:0-3940 GCA_964551365.1 uncultured archaeon | reverse complement strand
ATATGGTGTCGAAGGTTCTTGGCGTGGACCCGACGCATGGGGTTGGCGTTGAACTCGCCCGGCTTAAGTCGGACACTCTTTTAGACAAAATGTGTTGGGTGGATTATCTGCGGCAGAAACAAGGCCTTAGGGTAGGCTACCGCGATGAGCCTGGTTTTTTCAGAGACGTGCGCGTTTTGGTTCCAAGCCACATGACGTTGATGCATAATATGCCTGTTCTACGGGAGAATGGCGTTGAGCCGCGTGAGCCGCCGTCTGAAGGCAACCGCGGCGAGTGGGGCAGGTATGTTGACGCTTTAGTGTTGTCCGAGAGGAAGCTTATGAGGAACGTCGGCTGGTTTGACAGACGACACATCATGTTTTCGGGGGCGGGAGACCTGCTTGCTGAAAGAACAATAAACTTAAACAAGGCTTACAACAATCTGACTGCCCGCGGGGAAGAAGTCAACGCCGAATCGCTGAGGCGCGAGCTTCCTTCGGCCAGAGCGTCTTTGAGCAGGCAGGAGCAGCTTGTCGGCGAGTTGATTGAAACAACGTCGGCGGAGTATAAGACTGCTGAAGGCGACGAGTTTGTTTTCAGGCTCAGGGGCGACAAATTAAGCAGGCATGTTGACGGCTACAAGATTGACTTATATCATAAGCATGAGGACGGTTCGCTTCGCTTCATTGGCTTCAATGACTTCAAGGTCAGGGAGAACGTCAGAGGAAAGGCGGACGGAAAACAGGTTGTTTCAGCGGTCGCGGAGTTGAGCACTGCTTTAGGAGAGGAAATACCAGCAACCGACGCTTACTACAAGATTGCTGATGAAGTCCGCAGGGGAGAAGTCATGGCATTATGGGTTCACCCGGATTACCGGCATTCAGGCGGCAGGTTCAACGGCATAGGCGAATCATTGATTGCAATGGCAGGGGAGGTCGCAGTTAAACTGCATGACGTGAGGCGCATGGACTATTTTCAAGACAGGACTGACGGCTTCCACGAGAAAATCGGCGCCCTAAGCCGTTATCCTGACTTTAAGAGCCTTGGGGGTATGCGTGTTTTTGAAGAGGGTTCAGAAGATTATTTGCTGGCTAGGCGGGGCATGATTGAGCTCAGGAAAAACAGGTATAGCATGATGAACCACACGGAATGGAGTTGGCGTGAGGAATCATTGGTGTTAGAGCACCTTGTTGGAGCGTTCCCCCAGATGCTGGGTTTTAGGGCTTCTGAGAAAAATTCCAGAGCGTTTGAGGAAAAGAAAAATGCGTTTAGCGGGGAATACAAGAGCTGGTTTGATAAGCGGAGGGGGGAGTATGAGCGACTTGACCCTGCTTCAAAGGCTAAGATGCAGTCGCTGGCGTACGCTAGGGTTCTGTTGGACGGAAGCTATGTTTTCTCGGAACATTTTAGGGAGCACGGAGAGAGGATACCTGAAGTCAACATTCAGCGAGCGGCTTAGCCGAACACTTCATTGTCAACTAGCAAGTGCGAAACAAAACCTATCAGAGCAAAAAGACAGTAGACTGGTTCTATGAAATACAATGGGGCTGAGAAAAGAACGCCGGCAATTGGCGTGTGCAGTATCGTCCTGTGCCGCACATACCAGAGGAAGTAAAGTATCAGCGACAACACTATTGCCGAATAAACCAAATCAACGTCCTTTATCATAAGGAAGGCTACCAAGCTTAAGACTATCGCCGCAAGAAAAATTCGCTCTATGAGTTTCCTCATCTTGGATGAAGGCGTGTCTACGTCAGGCAGAATAGAGTAAAACAAGCCCACAAGACAGCCAACAATTATTGTCTTAACATCGTATTCCAGCATACCATACGAGTAAGAGACCGCAAGCAAGAATACAACAAAAGATAGGTAGACGATGATGTGAGTCAGATAACCGGACATGTTAAACACCCTCCTCCAGCTTAAGCCTGACTCCAAGCGAACCCAACCTCAAAACCAAATCCTTCTTCAAATCCAATAAAGAATCCTCAAGAGAAGAAGCCATGCCGGCAAAATTCTCCGAATCCTTCAACGCCTTCAAATAATCTAACCGAACATCCCGCAACAAAACCTCCAACCGCGCTGCTTCACCCAAGATGACGCTCGAACTTACCTCAGCCTCCAAAACGCGTTTTCTCTCCCGCAAGGCAGACAACTTCGGCTCAAACTCGCCGAAATCCAGCGCATCGCGTATTCTGGCCGAAATTTTTTGTTTATCGTCAACTTTGATTGCACCCGCATCAAGGTCTTTGCGCAACGACTCGAGGAGTTCCATACTATCTTCTTTGTAAGACAAAAACGCGTTCATGGGATTCTCGAGGAACTTTCCTGTGAAGGCACTAAGCCTGTTGTTTCCTAAGTCAATCAGGTGTTTCCGGTATTTTCGCAGTGTTCTGTTCAAGCAGTTGAGTCGGTTGTTTAAAACAGCCTCTATTCTGTTGATGTCATTGGAGACGTCGGTCAAATCCTGTTTGATTGCCTCATGTTTTTTCATTTCGTTTCCGGCGAAAAGCTCATCCCGTTTGCCGCATATTTTATCGACTTCTGTTTTCAGTGATTTAGCATGTTCGGTTGCTGACTGGGAATCGGCCTTCAGGGAAGCCAGCTTGCGTTCAGAGTCGAGTATGCGGGCGTACAATTCTTTGGCGGAGATGAAATCATCTGCCCTGGAGGCATTAAGTTCTGAGGCCATCATCTCAAGGTTGTCAGCTATTTTCTTGCATTCTTTTCGGATGTTTGTGATGTTTTCGTTGAAGACGAATTCCAAGTATCTTCCGTGGGTGACGCCAATTTTGGCCACAGACTCTAGGAAGCCTGTGAGTTTGCCGTAGACTAGCTTGTTTCCGGCGTATTCTTCGCAAACCTTGACGTCGAGGTTGTCCAGCTCGTTGAGCATGGCTTTAGCGTACTTGGGCTTGGAAGTCCTAACTATCTTCTCAAGGCGTTCAGGCGTCCCAACAGGGTAATCAAGTCTCTCAAAATCCAGGACCATCGTCCTCAAGCTGGAGAGGGAGGAACTAACGTCATCAAGCAACGGCTTGAGTTTCCCGGAAGTTTCAGCAGAAAGAGCGCTTATTTTTCCGTCAAAAAACCCGCCGAGACTGCTGAACTCGACTTCCTCGAAAGCCTCCTTTTTCTGGAAGAAATTGTCTAGAAACCCCATCCTAATATACTATCGCCGCATAGTATTTAATACATGATAGCGGAGAGAACCCCTCGCACTAAAATCAAGGTAAAGAGGAAGCTGACTGAGAAGGAAAAAGAGGTTTTGCGGGAGCTTGAAGAGCAGGCTAAAAGACCGTTTAAGAGAGTGGATGAGATAGAGGAGGAGAAGGGTCTGAAACCTAAAGGCAAATTCTATGGGTCGATAAAGATTTCAGGCGACGGCGGCGGCAGAGACGATGAAGACAAAAAAAATCCAGCATTTAACTGAAGTTTTTATAGCATTCTGTCTCGCGGTCCGGGTCTTCTATAAGCCAGCACAACTTGGAGTTCATCTTCCCGTCCTCAACATGCCTGTAAAAACAGATGTCCCTAAGCTCCCTGTTGACTATGTTCTGGCATAAAACCGCATTATGGCCCCGCTCAGTGAGGAAGGTGAAGTAGCACTCGTCCCGGAGGGAAATGTTTACTATATTGTCGCAGCCTGAAACGTTTTTGCCCATCAGAGTCACCCTGTGGAAACACCAATCACGGCCGGTTAAATCGTCTATCAAACCGCAGAAGGAAATGTTCTTAGACACTGTAGCAACGCAACGGTACCGTGAGGAATTGCTCGCAACACTTTCGCACAAACTTTCGTTTCTGACCCTCACAGCCAAATTAAAGTAACACGTGTCTTTAGTGTCGGAATAAACTACGTTCGCACAATAAGTGTAGTTTGTCTCGTTTACCGCAAAGTTCATGTAACAGTCATCCCTACTCTTGTTAGATAATATTGAACACGGATCCACCGGACCG
>CAZKCF010000086.1:0-3949 GCA_964551365.1 uncultured archaeon | reverse complement strand
ATAAAACTCGCGCTTACCATTCCGATGCTAGTATCGCTGGTGCTGATAGCCCCATACTACTACGACGTCTTCTCCATGACAAACGTCTCAGGCTCAAGGCTAAGTATCGAGGGGAGCAACTGGTTTCCGTTCAGGTGCACTGACACATCATACTGCTCTACAGTGTTTATGACATTAGCAATAACGCTAGTGGCGAGCAGCCTCCTATTCGCCGAAAAAAAAAGAAACTACTTGATTCTCATGACACTAGTCACTTCAGCGACAATACTACTCTACCACATAGTACTCTACAGATACGAACTGATATCCTGGAACATCCAAGCCCACCGGTTCTCGTCAATCGCCTTCATAATCTACTCCATAGCATGCGCGTACTCCTTGAGCAGGATAAACAGCAGGTTCCTCAGCGTTTTCGTGATGTATCTCATGTTTTTTTCAGGAGCGTATTACGCCATGGAGCAGGGGGACAGGGCTTCATTCTGCATAAGAAGAGACCAGTCGTTCTATAAATTCAACACGTGGATTAGGGAGAACATAAGGGGCGACCCGCTTTTTTTGATTTACGATTCGTCTCCAACAGACATGACACAGTTTTACGCGGTAGGTGGAATGGAGTACGCATTACCCTCAACGTTAATTCAGGTTACAGGGACTTCATGGGAGTCTGGGTACATAAGCGGGACAAAAAATCATGAATTGGTGATAGCACGGGTGGATGAGTGGCTTGGTTTGAACAAATCAGACCCGCGGAAAGTAGAAGACTATATAAGCAAAAACGGAATAGAGTACATCATTTACATAAAAGATGAGAATACAACAGAATACAAAGCTTTGGAAAACAAAACATCACTTGTGTACAGCCAAGACGAATACAAGCTGCTGAAGGTCACCCCAGTCTCGCGTACGTTTTAGGGTATTCTAGCATCTAGCAGATAGCTCGTAAAGCACGACCCTGTCTGGCGTGGAGTATATTTTCGTCTCATCGGTGTCCAGCACTTTTTTAAAGCACGGGCTGGTGTCAAATTTCTCTAGTTTAGCGTCCTTAAGCCCGTGGTTTTTGAATTCCGGGAACCTTCCCATACTTTCTATGCAGAACCATCCTCGCTCAATCATCCTGTCACTGATGTAAACGTGAGTCGCATTAAGCTTGTGCATAACTTCCACAGCCTCCTGGTCGCTGGAAGTGTAGTACAATGTGATTATGTTAGCGTATATGCCCACTATGTTCACAGTAGACCGAAGCTCCGCCCCGCTTGAAATCTTTCTTAAAGCCCCAGCTGAAATAACTTCGCCCGCAGGATAATCCGAGACGATGACAGCATCCTCAGGCAAATGATCACGCATCCACAACGAAGCCTTATACTCATAGCTGTTGTTGACATCGGGCAGCAGGCTCCTCAGAGCCCAGCTTTTCGAGTCCAAATACGGGTTGAAGCCCGTCTTATCGATTACCTGCTTGTTAAGGTAGTTCAAAATCACGTCGTCTCTCCCAGTGCCGAAACACATCGTCGAGTAGATTAGAGGCAAAAACACCGCCAAGATTATTCCAGCCGAGATTACCTTTGACGCGTTTTCTTGCTTGATTGTTTTCCGTATCAAGCCAAACAGCAGGATTAAGCCACCAATTAGTGTCGCGGAAATCATTATGGCGAACGGCTGCGCCATGTAGTTGAAGTATCGCGTCCCATAGATTGGCGCCAGCACGAAGTACATTATCGGGTATTTTGCTATGAGGAATCCGAATACTTTGGGCACGATTACTCTGCTTTGTACTGCGGTTATGTTCAGGAGACCCCATGAGAACAGCAGCAGGTATTCTGGTTTTTTCTTCCACAGGCCGATTAAGCCGAAGATTATTAGCGACGGCACGCCGAGGTAGAATATGTGTATTCCGCCCACATAGGGGAAGTAGCTGAACGGCGTTTCGCCGCCCCCTTCCTTCACGACGAGATTGAGGATGTTTTTGTTTATGGTGTCAATCCACCATGGCGAAGACAACAGGAACGCGACGGCAAGCATCAAAACAAGACGCCTCACGTAAGTTAATTCAAAGCGCACTATCGTAAGCAAGAGCACGTAGAGTGAGACTGAGAGTATTAGTATCGCTGAAGTCAGATGGTGGTCGAGGAACATGAATGCTCCGGCAAAGCCGGCTAAGACGGCGTAATTCCGGTTCTTTCGGGTAGTCATCAAATACACCGAATACATGAAAAACGGCGCAAACAAGTGGCCGAATAGTTCCGGCGTGGGTATGGTTGACAGCGCCATGTATCTTGGAGCGAACAAGCTCAGGTAGGCTGCGAAGACGCCGACCCACTTGTTTTTACTGAGTTTTAGCGCAAGGAAGAATATGCCGAAGACTGTTAGCGAGCTGAATAGTGGTATGAAGTCGTTTGCGAATAGTATGTAGTCGCCTGGCACGATGGTGTCTAAAACTGCCAGTGAGATTAGCGACAGCGGGGGGTAGACGTATGGTATGCCTCCGAAAAACAAGTCTTCGTCTGGAAGCATTCCCTTGGTTTTTATGTGTTCTACGACTGAGAGGAAACTCCATGTGTCGCTCCAGTCCAGCATCGTTCCCGGAGGTGCTTGAGAGTAGATTATGTTCAGTTTGATTCCGTACGAGACGAACACCAAGGTTATGAGCGCTACGGCGACCAGCAAATCTTCTTTCTTGAGTTTGTCGGACATTTTAAGTTATTTATATTGGTAACTCTATTATTAAAACTATGGGTTCCAAGAGCATTGATTTAGCGTACTTGAAGACGATAGACGCAGCGTATTACATATCGTTTGTCTTCCTGATGTTCATAGTGTGGAGTGACTTGATGATATTCAGGCTTCCTTTAGTATCAAACGTTTATGTTTCGCTTGTTATAAGCGTGGTTGCCTCCTTTTACGTCACACGATGGATGCTTGAAAAGAAGTTCTACGACTAGCAGACTAGCTTGTAAAGCCTGACGTAAGTCATGTCAGGTATCTCCACCTTCCTGAAGCACGAACTGTTCTCAAACTTCTCTTCGTTAATAAGACCTTTGAGTCCGCTGCCGAGCTCGTATTTAGGCCAACGCGAGTGTCGTGTTATGGGAAACCATCCTTTCACGTACATGCGCTCGCTGATGTAAACGTGAGTCGCATTAAGCTTCTCCTTCATTATCTTGACCGCTTCTTTGTCGTCTGACGTGAAATACAAGTCGGCTATGTCACTGTACACGCCAACAACGTTGACTGTCAGCCTCAACTCAGCGCCGCTAGCAATCTTCCTTAAAGCCCCGGCCGAAACCACTTCGCCCGCAGGATAATCCGAGACGATGACAGCATCCTCAGGCAAATGATCACGCATCCACAACGAAGCCTTATACTCATATGGGTTGTTGACGTCAGGTATCATGCGCCAAAGCGACCAGTTGTGTTTGTTGTCGAACCCGAAGGATATTGTGGAGTAAACCAACGGCGCAAGCAGGATTACAACGAGCGCGGCTGCAGCGTACGGGTATTTTTTGTCGTCTTTCAGCAGTTCCTTCAGTTGTTTGAGCATTATGGACAAAACCGAGACCACGATTATGGAAATCATTATGGCGAACGGCTGCGCCATGTAGTTGAAGTATCGTTCGCCGTAGATTGGCGCTAGGACCAGCAGCATGTTAGGGTTCTTGGCGATTATGAACCCGAACAGTTTTGGTACTATGGCCCTGCTTTGTGTGGCAAGCAACGTCAGGAGGCCCCAGCTGAATGGCAGAAGGTATTCCTCTTTTTTCTTTGTCACGCATAGCGCGGCCATGGCAACGAGGACGGGGATACTCAGGTAAAACAGGTGCGGCCCGAACATGGACACGTAGTTCTGCAGCGGCGGCATGCTGTATTCTTGTTCCCGGACGACAAGGTTCCACAGGCTTTTGTTTATGGTGTCAATCCACCATGGAGAAGACAACAGGAACGCGACGGCAAG
>CAZKCF010000085.1:0-3972 GCA_964551365.1 uncultured archaeon | reverse complement strand
GGCTACGACATAGTAGACACGCTGACATACGGCATAGTACTGGGATTATGCACGTTCGCAATAATACCGTTGTTAAAAAGGATTGGACTGAGAATAGACAACCGGCTCATAGTAACCATAATACCGTTCATAATCTACGGTAGCACGACAAGAGAGCTCGTGGACCGCAAACTGGGAGCATACGGTAACTTAGGGCCATTCCCACAAAACTACTTTTTCGTATCTCCTGGGATATTTCTGACGATGTTCTGCGTCACAATAGCCGCACTATATTTGGGGATGAGAATAAACCGCGAAAAATATCACTGGATTTCAGGAACACTAGGGTGGCTCATCGCAGCATACAACATAACGCTCATAATCCCGCACATAAAAAACTTGGGGTCACTCACGCTGGTTTTAATAGCATTCACAGCGTCAAGCAGCATACTCATGCTTCTGACACTAAAACTCAAGTTTCTGTGGAACGAAAAAAACTACGTTATCGCCATGGCCCACCTACTGGATGCCAGCGCAACATACGTTGGCATAGACTTCTCAGGATATATCGAGCAACATGTTCTGCCAAACGTTCTGATAAAGAACTTCGGGACAGCATTAGTTATGTTTCCGCTAAAGTTCGCAGTCGTATTACCCGCACTTTACGTGATAGACAAATCAGAGAGTGATGAAACCGCGCGGCGTTTTATAAAAATTGTTGTGTTGGTTCTTGGTTTAGGTCCTGCGCTGAGGGACATAACGCTGCTTGTTTTAGGTAATTAATATACCTATTGGAGGTAATACTGTAACATGACGAGGGTGTTGGTTATTCTGATAGGGTTGATTCTTGTGTCTCAGGGGGTTTCAGCTTGGGGGCCGCTCATGCACGAATACCTCTGTGAGGAGGCGGTCATAAAAGTTTGGGGGGCTGATACGGCAAAAAACTGCCTTATTGATGCGGATTTGTTGTTTCAGAAGAGATTCTGCGAGACTCTGGAGGATGAGTACTATGACGGCTGTGTGAACCTGAGCGAAGTAGTTAATCCCGCAAACATGCCATGCACTGTTTTCAACGACTGCGACCAGCACAAAGACTACTCCAAATGTCCGGTGAAAGTCGATAAAGACGCAAGATACATGTGCGGCAACCTAAGTTACGCGCCCGCGCTTGATTATGCTGAAAAATGGTTTGATAAAGCCGCTAATGCGACCGACGTGTGCAATAGGGTATATGACTTCTGCATAGCATCAAGTTATCTGGCAGACAGTTACGTCCCTGAAAACCAGCTGGCGTACAAGAGCGTTAACAAATGTGAGGGGGAACTGGAAAAGAAGGTGGATGATAGCATTAAAAACAAAAATCTGAACATTTACGTGAGAATCATGTGCAGGTATGAGTACTTAGAAGAATTGACAGGGATGAATAGGACGACGAAATACAGTCAATCCTTCATCATCACAAACAAAACACCGGAGCTGATAATATCCTCGCTGGATGAGCACGGCAAAATCATCGCAGGACTGCCTTATTCAGCCACTACAACGTCAAGCTCGACGAGCAGTTCAAGCAGCACAACAACAATCCTAAAGACGACGACAATAACACTGACGACGACTTACCTAAAAACAAGTGAAAGCGATGGTAAAACAAACATATGGCTACTGTTGGCAGTAATCATCATCCTAGTCGCCGCTGCAGCTCACTTTATGAGAGAAAAAGTGGAAAAAGCGGGAAAACGCCTGCTACATCACCCTAAAAGAGAAAAACCAACCAAATTAGAAAAAGCCGCGCAGGGAAAAACTAAAGAATCCTCTCCACGATAAGCTCCAACTGATCTGAAAACTCATTATACTTAGCCCTGCCGACCAAAGAAACACTCTTATTCAGTAGCCTAGACTTAGCCTCATACAACGGCGCAAAATTATCCTGCGTTTGCGAGATGACCGAAAGCACATCCGCCAAACCTAAACCAAGTATTTTCTCAGCGTTGTCTTTGAAGAAGACCGCGCGGATGCTACCTGAGTCGTCTTCAAGCGTGGCAGACACCACTAGATTAATGTTTGGCGTTATTTCACCGCACGTATCGCACACGTAGGCTCCGCCAACGTCTTGGACGCGTTTATCACAGCTCGGGCACGTCATGTAAAGTAGGGGGCGGGTTTCATCGAAGTCCACTATTCTGCCAGTGATTTTAACCCTGTCGTCCGTCAAATCCACGTCGGCCACTCGTTTTTCCCGAGTTAGTTTTTCCTCCAACTCAGACAGCGTGGGCACAACCAAACTGTTGTCTTTAAGCAGGTTACCGTATTTGCCCACATGGATTTCAGGCTCATTATTCAGATTCGATTTAGAGTAAATATTCTGCAGCAAAACACCATCTCCCGGAGCAAGCTGGTCCGCCAGTTCAGCTTTTTCATCCCACAAAACAACGCGTATAGTCCCAGTGTTGTCACCAGCAACAAGCGAGGAAACTTTTCCACCAGAATACTCTCTCGGCCTATAAACCTTAATAACCCGCAACTCACTTGAGAAACCGCGCAAATCCGGCGTTATTCCAGAAACCTTAATTGTGTTTTCTTTAGTCTCAATCTCCGGCAAAACAATTTTTTTGTCGGACTTGACAATTCGGCTGCGGTTGCCTGCATGAACCTCAAGCTCGCCTGAAAGACCCCGGCGAACGTAAGCATTCTCCAAGTTCACGAACTCCCCGACAACAAGTGGCGTATCAGCACACTGATCCCACAAAACGACCCGAATCTTGCCGGTCTCATCCTCAGCGATGAAAGACGCCCTAGAACCACTGCTGCCGTCACTGCGCTGGAACGTTGTCTTAGGGGAATAAGAGCCAACTCGACAGCGAAGGTTAAGTGACTGCACGCCCTCGCGTATGCCCTCGACTTTGATAAGATTTTCATCAACGTCTGGCAGAGTACTAGCAAACGGAGGATTGACCGTCAGGGCTGAAAGAGAACCAGCATGCACTTCAACCACTCCGCGGTTGTCTTTAACATAACCGTTTCTCACAAAAAGCGCGTCGCCAACACGAAGGCTCTTTAGGACATCTGTGTTGTTGTCCCATAAAACAACCCGGATATCACCGGTGCCGTCAACGATGACGACACTCGCAAAACGCCCTACAGTATTATCCTTGCGCCGGAATTCTTTTGCGGAGTAGACTGCTTTGACTCTCCCGCATATGCTGACGGAGTTGCTGGGTTTGACATCCTTTATTGGGGTCACATTCGCAGTGTTGCCGTTCAAATCAACTCCATGCTCTTTTGCTATTGCGTATAATGCACCGTAGTCAGACAGTAGGCCGTGCGTTTTTTCCTTACGCTTTGAAACTTTTTTTTGTATGTCCTCGGACGTTAAGCCTGTTTCTTTGGTTAACCGCTGTGTTATTTTTTCAACGTCGTCCATCGTTTCATGAAGTTATTCAATTCTTTTTGCTGCGGACATATAGGAGGAGGATTACGGCAACGAGGAGTATTATCACAAAAAGCATCAGAAGGAATACTAAGCCGACTATAATCCACAACGGCACGCTGCTGCTTTTACCGCTCTCGCACGGCTTGCATAATCCGCCGCAGTCAACCTCCTCTTCGCCATCGTTTTTAACGCCGTCACCACAATGCTGAAGCGTGTCGGATTCGGCAGGAGTTAATGTGGTTGCCGCAGAGACCGTGCTTGTTTTCCCGAACGGCAGGAGATTCATTATTGGCGACGGAACTGTAGTAGTAGCCGCAGAAACTGCTTCAGAGTAGACGGTAGTTGATGCAGTTGATTCCACAAGCTGTGTTGTTGAAGGAACCGTAGTGGCGGAAACCGTCGTCACAACGGTTGTTGCAGTATTAGCTCCGCCTAAAGTAACAAGACCCAGGTTAGTGTAATACCCTGATTTGAGCACAACTCCAGTAAGCTGAGTCTCAATACCGGTGGAATCATCTTTTACGGTTATAATGAAGCCGTCTCCGTCTTGGTAGCCACTATTT
>CAZKCF010000084.1:417-4039 GCA_964551365.1 uncultured archaeon | reverse complement strand
ACTATATACGATGAAAGACTCTATCGACGATTTTTTCGAGCAACATAGGAGGATGATAGAGGAGGGCGTTAGGATACAGTTTTCCTCGGGCCCGGTTACGTACATTAGCACTCCAGCGGGCAGCGAAGACTTTTACACCGATTTTGTGGAGTCTGAAGGCGAAGTTGTTTTTACTGCAGAACTCCCCGGAGTCAAAGCAGAAAATCTGAGGGTTGATTTGAACAACAAATCTGTGGCGCTTAGAGTCGACTTCGGCGACAGAGTGTACACGAAGAGTTTTAACACGTCATCAAAGCTGGATTATGGGAGTCCGAACATAACTTTCAAGAACGACGTACTTGAAGTGAGAGTCCAGAAAAACTAGGTAATTTTTATTTATTAGTCCAATAATTAAGGGTTGTTTGTGGGTAACGCAAAAATGGATTTGGTAGCAGTCGTAGGCAAAATTGATGAGACACTCAAGAATAATCCGATGCCGAAGAGGGTGAGGGAAGGCCTCGCTGGCATAAAGGAGGAGTTGAGTAAAAAAAACCAGGACGCTGCCATAAAAATAACGTCGGCCATATACGCCTTGGACGAGATAGCGAACGACGTTAACATACCAATGCACACCAAGACGATATTGTGGGACATAATAAGCGACTTGGAGTCGCTTAAGGGAGAATGATAGACGCTAATCTTCTGAAAAACAACGTTGCTGAAATAGTAACCGAAGAAGAGCTAAACAGCCTGATGAAGAGCAAGAAAAAGCCGGTAACATACTGCGGCTACGAGGTTTCCGGGCCAGTCCACATAGGAACCCTCGTCGCGATAAACAAGCAGATTGAACTTCAGAAGGCAGGTCTTGAAGTCAAAGTCCTGTTCGCTGACGTGCACACGATGCTGAACAGAAAAGGCTCCGAAGACTGGATAAACAACATGACAGAATACTGGAAAACGTGTTTTGAAGGAGTAGGCCTAAAAACAGAATTCACCAGAGGAAGCGAATTCCAGTTCAACGAAGAATACGTAAAAGACGTGCTGGAAATAGGCCTTAAGACAACACTCAACAGGGCGCTCAGGAGCATGCAGGAGGTCGCGCGTGACATAGAAAACGCTCATGTGTCTCAGGTCATCTATCCGTTGATGCAGATTGCTGATATAAAGGCGCTTGGCGTTGACATAGCTCATGGTGGCATGGAGCAGCGGAAGATACACATGCTTGCGAGAGAGGTTTTGCCTCAATTGGGTTGTAAGGCGCCAGTGTGCTTGCATACGCCGCTTTTGTGTTCACTTCAGGGTCCGGGCAGTAAGATGAGCAGCAGCAAGCTGGAGACCATGATTGCGGTGGATGATGCGCCTGATGTGATAAGGGATAAGATAAGGGGGGCTTTTTGCCCGGCTGAGAAGGAGGGTAATCCCGTGCTCGACATATGCGAACTTATTTTGTTCTCTAAACTAGGTGAGGTTATTGTGGTGAGGCCTGACAAGTTCGGCGGTAATGTGACGTACGGTAGTTACGCCGCGTTGGAGTCGGATTATCTTGGTAGGAAGCTTCATGCAGCAGACTTGAAGAACACGGTGGCGGAAGAGTTGGTTAAGATGCTTGAGCCCGTCAGGGATATGCTGGAGAAGAGGGGCGTTGAGTACATTAAACCAGAGTAACAACTGGTGAAGGCATCTTTAAGGATTCAATGGTTTTTCTTTTCGATTAGGGTTCCGCTAACGGCGTCTATGTAATAGTATTCGCCTTCAAGAGAAGAGTAAACACGCCTCCCGGAGGAATCCTCTTGGTCTGACAAGACGACAACCCAAACGCCATTCATATGCTCTGGGACATCAGTCTCATTGAACGCTGTCTGATTCCACAAAAGCGTAGTGAAATTCAACTGCTTCTCAGCCCAAGCGGAACGCTTAACGTCCTGAAGCACAAAATCACCGTAGCGTCCGACAAACAGGTCAAACTGCAGGCTGACAGGCGCCTTCGGAGGAACGTAAAAAACGTTGGCGTTTTGTTTGGTTTGATTGCAGTCGTCTAGCGCAATCTGTAGGGCGTCTTGTCTTGTGATATAGTTTATGCTGTATTCGGGCACCACGTCGGAGATGAACATGTACAGTAGCATTATAGTAACGAAAAACGTTACAACCAGGTTTTGTTTGCGCAAGACTGTTGGCCGCAACTCAAGATAGGCGTGGAAGAGTTTTAGGGTGATGTAGGAGAGTACTCCGAAGCCGAATATGAGGCCTGTTGTGAAGCGTAGTATGTTGCTGCTTTCCCGCCATGCGAAGATTGTTTGAGTGAAGCCGTCTAACGCTATTGGCGCCGTAGCTAGGAGGAGAATTTTTATGGACTTTAGTATGGGCGGTAGTTTTTTAGCGTATAGTGGTAGGAGAACGCCCAATATTGCTCCAAGGTAGATTCCGATGTCTCGGGAGCATACTGCTTGGGGTATTCCAGAGATTATGAAAGATCTGTGGGGAAGCTGGTGGCATGCGTTCAGTAATGCCACGGAGATGTATGTTAGCGAACCGATTTCTCTCACATTGGGGTTAGGGGAGTCTATCAGCAGGGGCGATATTATGAGTGTTAAAGTGAATGCTGTGTAAAGTAGGAACACGACCATGAGCGTGTTGTATGCTATGGACTTGAGGAAATTGTTGAGGAACCTGTCGAACTCGCCCAAGTAGTGGGGTATCCTGTCGAAGTACTTTAAGACAGCCTCAATAGGGTCTGTTATCTCGTCCTTGGGTTTCATTTAATCTTCTGTTCAAGAAGCTGCTTCACTACAGCAGCGTCTGCTCTCCCGCGCATCTTCTTCACAACCCTTTCTTTAGAAAAGATGTGGCCGACCTTGTCGGACACACACCTGGCGTAAAGTCAGCTGTTAAGCGTTGACGGAAAGAAACACTAATGACCACCCGTTATTTTCTTTTTCATGAATCTGGCGATGGAGTCATCATCTGTAGATCCGCCTGATTTTTCAAATTCGGATAAGGTGCTGGTTAGAGTTAGTATTACCTGATCGGGTGTTGCAGAACCACCAGTTTCTTTCATAACCTGCCCCATTAGGTAATTAACTGCCTTTTTTTCACCATTCAAATAATCTCTGACAGGTTGAGGGTTATTAGCCATTACATTATGGGAGATAGTATACAACGTAGAAACATCTGATATTCTTTTCAAATTTTGTGTTTCAACAACTTGTTTTGGGCTTTCGCCGGAGTCGATAACGCGCTCAATAAGTTTTTTGCCGACGTTTTCTGTTATTGTGTTGTCCTGCAGAAGCTGCATTAATTCGGCTATTATCTTGTCGTTGAGTTTTGACTCGCGTAGTTCTATGCTGCGGTAGTTGAGTTGCCGCAATACTTCTCCGCAAATCCACTGGGCTGCAAGCTTGGAGTCCGCTTTTTTTGAAACTTCTTCAAACAAGTCCGCTAGGTCTTTGTCTGAAACAAGGATTTTAGCGTAGTCTGCTGGGATGCTGTATTCTTCAACAAGCCTTTTTCGTCTCGTTTGAGGCGTCTCAGGAAGCAGTATCTTCGACACGAAATCCTTCTGAAGCTGCTGCGGTGGAATGTCCGGGTCGGGAATGTACCTGTAGTCTGCCGCAGTCTCCTTAACCCTCATTGACGTGGTTATCAA
>CAZKCF010000084.1:0-407 GCA_964551365.1 uncultured archaeon | reverse complement strand
GGTTATCAAAGACTTTTCGTTGAAGCCGCGCGTCTCCTGTCTGACTTCTAGGCCCCTCTTCATCATACCCTTCTGGCGTATAATCTCGAACTGGATTGCCTTGAAGGCACCTTTCACCGAGTTTATGTTTTTTATTTCGACTTTGGCGCCTCCTTCGATTGAGATGTTGACGTCTGCTCGGAGTACGCCGCCCACGTCTATGGTGCGTTCCGTGTATTTAAGGAGGTTGAGTAGTTCTCTCATGAAGTTTCTTGCTTCTTCAGGGGATTTCATGTCGGGTGCTGTGACTATTTCGATTAGGGGTACGCCGGAGCGGTTGTAGTCTACTCTTCCTGTGGCGAGGTCGTATCTGCCGGGGTCTTCTTCAAGGTGTACTTCCCATATGTTGATGCCGTTGAGTTCGCCGT
>CAZKCF010000083.1:0-4040 GCA_964551365.1 uncultured archaeon | reverse complement strand
CCATGTTGTTGAGTGGCACAACGCCTGTCGTGAAGCTGCCGCCGATTGCCACCACAATCTCCTTGAACTTGTCGTCGTTTATGTCCTGCACGCTGATGTGTTTTATGTTGCTTTGAAGGCCTTCGGAAGCAGTCCCAATGGTCTTGTTCCATTTTATGACCAAGGCTTCAGAATACTCTTGAGCGCTTACGGTAATGGACGACAATAGAACAAGCAGTATCAGTAGGGGGATTACTCGTGGATATGGCATTAAAGAAGATTAAACGCAGGCACTTAAATACGTTCAAACCAGCGTCTGCAGGCCATTAGCTGTCCTTATTTCACAGGGCTCATGAAAAAAGTTTGAGCGAACACGCGTTCGAACAATTAATAGGGAAAAACGGTTTTATTTCGCCAGCTTTATGTCTTCCCGCGTAACCGTCTTCCTTCCGGCGTGTTCAGCCAACTTTATGGCCCGGTGGACTATCTCATAAGCACGCTCCTCAAGCACATCCCTAAGCTCCTCCGCAGCAGTTACGCTAACGCGCGGCGCACCTGCTTTGCGGATTAGGCGCTCCAGGGGTGCTATTGGTATTTCAGGCATTTTATTTTTTTGTTTTTCTTGGGTTGTTTATTTGGGCTTGTGCTGCCGCAAGTCTTGCTATTGGAACTCTGTAGGGGGAGCAGCTTACGTAGGTTAGCCCGACTTTGTGGCAGAATTCCACGGACTTTGGTTCGCCGCCTTGTTCCCCGCAGATTCCTATCTTCAGGTTGGGCCTGGTTTTCCTGCCTCGCTCCACAGCCATTTGTATGAGCTGTCCGATACCGTCTTGGTCTATGCTCTGGAAGGGGTCTTCGGGGAGAATCTTCTTTTCCAAGTATTTTGGCAGGAACCCGCCCATGTCGTCTCTCGAGAAGCCGTATCCCATCTGCGTCAAGTCGTTTGTCCCGAAGCTGAAGAATTCGGCTTCAGAAGCCATTTTGTTTGCAGTCAGGCAGGCTCGCGGGACTTCTATCATGGTTCCCACAACCAACGGCAGGTTCTTCAAACCGAATTTCTGGGAAACCTCCTTGTGCACTCTCGTTATTATGACCTTCTGGTCTTTGATCTCCTCGACATTGCCTGTGACGGGAATCATTATCTCAGGCTTGACTTTCCTGCCCGCCTTAATCAATTCAGCAGCAGCCTCAAATATGGCCCTAACCTGCATTTCAGTTATCTCAGGATAAGTTACCCCAAGCCTGACCCCGCGGTGACCCAGCATCGGATTACTCTCCCGAAGAGACTCAGCGCGCAGTTTAAGCTCTTTGTGGCTTATGCCCAGGCTTTTCGCGAGTTCAATCTGCTTGTCTTCCTCGTGCGGCACGAACTCGTGCAGCGGCGGGTCAAGAAGCCTTATTGTTACCGGCAAACCCGCCATAACCTCGAACGTGTCTTTTATGTCTTTTTTCACGTACGGAAAGAGTTCATCCAATGCGGCACGCCTCTCCTGCTCGGTCTTTGAGACAATCATCTTCCTCAAACGGAAGAGCGGCTCCTCAGCGCCTTTACCGTAGAACATGTGTTCTGTCCTAAAAAGCCCGATGCCTTCAGCGCCGAATGCCTTGGCTTTTTTACTGTCCTCGGGCGTGTCTGCGTTTGTTCTGACTCCAAGAACACGCACATCATCGCAGACGTTCATGAACCGCTGGAAATACACGTTTTCTTCAGCAGCCTTGACCATCGGCAGCTCGCCTTCATAGACGTAGCCTTTCGTGCCGTTCAGGCTAATCCAGTCGCCTTCCTTGAACGTCTTGCCCGCAGCCTTCAATTCTTTAGTGTGCGCGTTTATGTCAGCACCTGATGCGCCGACTATGCAGCATTTGCCCCATCCTCTGGCGACCAACGCCGCGTGGCTTGTCATGCCGCCTCTCGCAGTCAATATGGCTTTTGCGGCGCGCATGCCTTCAACGTCTTCGGGGTTTGTTTCCTCTCGGACGAGTATTACTTTCTTGCCTTGCTTGGCTCCCTCAACTGCGTCTGCTGCCGTGAAGACTATCATCCCTGTCGCGCCGCCGGGTCCTGCAGGCAATCCCTTCAGCAGGGGCTTGTGGTCTTTCTCTTCCTGCGGGTCTAGTATTGGGTGCAACAGTTCATCCAACTGCGCGGGTGTGACGCGCATTATGGCTTCTTCTTTTTGGATTAAGCCTTCTTTTAGCATTTCAAGTGCCATCCGAACGGCGGCAGGACCGTTTCTTTTACCGCTCCTCGTCTGGAGCATCCAAAGCCGGCCTTCTTGTATGGTGAACTCGATGTCTTGCATGTCCTTGAAGTGTTTCTCAAGCTTGTTTCGTATTGTGACCAACTCCTTGTACAGTTTGGACATAGACTTCTCCAGAGTAACGTGGTCTTTAGAGTGCTCTGTCTTACCCGCCTCGTTCAAGGCATTAGGAGTTCTTATTCCGGCAACAACGTCTTCGCCCTGCGCGTTCGTAAGCCATTCGCCATAAAACATGTTTTCCCCGGTTGCGGGGTTTCTCGTGAAAGCCACGCCGGTAGCAGAGTTCTCGCCCATGTTGCCGAAAACCATGGCCTGCACGTTAACTGCGGTACCCCACTCGCGGGGGATTCCTTCAATCCTACGATATGAAACAGCTCTCTTACCCATCCAAGACTGGAAGACCGCGCCAATGCCGCCCCAAAGCTGCTCCAGCGGGTCTTCGGGGAATGGTTTGCCGAGCACTTCCTTTACTTTCCTCTTGTATACTCCAACAAGCTTCTGCAAGTCGTCTGCATTAAGGTCTGTGTCTTGGGTGCAGCCTCTCTCAGCCTTCATCTTCTCCAACTCCTTCTCAAGCTGATGGCGCACGCCTTTTCCTTCAGCGGGCTCTATGCCGGCTGCCTTCTCCATGACGACGTCGGAGTACATTTGGATTAGGCGCCTGTAGGCGTCCCAAGCGAACCGCGGGTTGTTGGTTTTCTTTATCAGGCCTTTGATTGTTGTCTCGTTTAATCCAACATTCAAGACAGTTTCCATCATCCCGGGCATGGACTTTCTAGCGCCAGAACGAACTGACACGAGCAGAGGATTCTCCGGGTCGCCGAACCGGGCGCCCATAATCTTCTCGACTTTTTTTAGGGCATCCTCAAGCTGCTTCCTTAATTCAGGGGGATACTTACCTTTATCTTTATAGTATTCCGTGCACATTTCGGTGGTTATCGTGAATCCTGGGGGGACGGGTATTCCAATTTTAACCATCTCCGCCATAAGAGCTCCTTTACCGCCTAAGAGATTCTTCATGTCGGCTTTTCCTTCAGCCTTTCCGTCTCCGAAAAAATAAACCCATTTTTTAGCCATTTTTGATTTTTTATTTTTTTTTAATGCGGGGTTGTCCCCCATTTTTAAAACAAGGTTATAACATGGATGTTGTCGTATAAAAATCTTAGCCTCGCAAAGTCTTGATTAAGCTCATGATTTTTTCGTCACGGCTTAACTCATACGCCCGGCCGTAGTAGGCTAACGCAACGTCTTTTTCTCCATTGGCTCGGAAGAGGTGGCCTAAGTTGAGGTAAGGCATGCTGTTTTTCTCATCCTTTTCTATTGCAGTGAGGTATTCTCCCGCGGCGTCCTCAAGGTTTCCTTTTAGGAGCAGGATGTTGCCTCGGCCTATGTGAGGTTGCGTGGAGTTGGGGTCAAACTCAAGCAGTCTGTCGTAGCACTCTAAAGCCATGTCGTTTTTACCCTGCTGGAGGAGCAAATCCGCCTTAGCGTACCATGCGTTAACGTACGACTGTTCCAAGCGTACTGCTTCGTCATAGCAGCCTAATGCCTCGAAGTTTTCGCCCAACTTTTCGAGTGCAATGCCACGATAGTACCATACCCCAGGCACGTCAGGCTGCAATTTAAGCGACTTATCATAGAACTCAAGCGCCTTTTTTGGGTTGTTTTTTTCGGCGTATATTAGGCCTAACGTGAAGTAAACGAGGGGGTTGTCTATTTTTAGTTTTACGGCCTTTTGCAGGTATTTTTCTGCTTCGTCGAGTTTCTTGGTTTTGTAGTAGGTTAAGCCCAGCCGGGGGA
>CAZKCF010000082.1:0-4068 GCA_964551365.1 uncultured archaeon | reverse complement strand
AAGCAAATCATATTCTCAAACCAAATGCGCGGAGAATACATTCTACTGGGTGTCTCGCTTTCAGCGCTTAGTATACTCATACTGCTCTTGGGCTGGGCTTCGGCTGCTGCCATGAAATTGTTCAGCGTGGCGAGGAAGAACATGCGGAAAATAGAGTTGGCTTCGGCAGTATTCCTAGTTCTCGCAGGATCCTACTTTTTGTATTTGTTCCTGCTCACCCCGTCAACAAGCTAGAATCAAAACAGTGAAGCGATGCCGAACGCAAGCAGTATCCCGGATATGAAAGATACTGCCGTCGTTCTTCGCGGCCCATTCTGCAGGGCGTCCGGCAGCAGTTCTTCAACGACTACGTAAAGCATTGCCCCAGCAGAGAATGCGAGCGAGAAGGGGATTGCCTTAATGATTGAGCTTAGGAACACGTATCCGATTACTGCGAAAGCAAATTCAACTACGCCGGAGAGTACGCCGAATTTCACGCACTTTCGCGACTCCAAGCCATAACATGCGAGAGGCGTTGACACCAGCAACCCCTCAGGAATATCCTGCAGTGTTATCGACGTGGTAACAAGCCACCCAAGCCCAACTGAGTTGGCGAACGCTGACGCAATGGCGAATCCTTCAGGAACATTGTGCAAGGTTATGGTTCCGACGACTAGCGCAGTCTTCTTTTTAGCATGAGATATTTCTTCCCCACCGTTAGCCCACGCGTGAGTGTGCGGTAGAATCTCCTCCAAAACATAGAAGAAAGCAACGCCCACGATGAACCCAAAAATAGCGGTAACATCACCAGACACGGCGTGAGACTGATCCAACATTTCCACAGCCGAGAACGCCATGACTCCAGCACAAAAGGCGATGAGCACTGAGTAGCTTGTTTTCTGGAGTAGAGTCTTCCTAAAAGTGAGTATTCCAAGCGACCCCAGCGACGTCGCCGCAAACGCCAAACCCGCGCCCAAAAGCAAGTCAAATAAAGCCATTTTAGCTTAAGATAATTTACTGTACTTTAGCAGTAAAGAATTAGTTACAACACTAACTGAACTTAAAGCCATCGCCCCGCCCGCGATTATGGGGCTGAGCAGCCATCCCGTGAACGGATACAAAACGCCAGCCGCTACGGGGATGCCTATAACATTATACACCAACGCCCAAAACATGTTCTGACGTATCTTGCTCATAGTCATCCTGCTAAGCCTTATCGCACTCACCACGTCCAAAAGATTGTTTTTCATCAACACTATGCCGCCAGACTCCATCGCAACATCAGTGCCAGACGCCATCACAACGCCAACATCCGCCTGAGCAAGAGCCGGCGCATCATTTATCCCATCTCCAACCATCGCAACCGTCTTACCGTTCAACTGCAGGTCTCTCACATAATTTGCCTTATCTTGAGGCAACACCTCCGCGAAAACAGTGTCCACGCCAACCTGCCGCCCCACAGCCTCAGCAGTCCTCTTGTTGTCGCCGGTAATCATGTAAACTCCAATCTCAAGCTTCTTCAACGCCAACACAGCCGCCTTCGACGAGTCTTTTATCGTGTCCGCTATCGCAACTAACGCGGCTGGAACACCATCAACAGAAAGCACGACAACAGTCTTGCCCTCATCCTCAAGCGAAGCCAACCTGCCTTCAAGCTCAGATAACCCAACACCCTCATCAGACATAAGCTTCCTGTTACCTAAAAGAACCCGCCGGCCATCCACAAGACCAGAAACGCCATGACCCGGAACAGCAGCGAACCCAGAAACAACTGAAAACGCCACACCCTTCGACTCAACATAACGCACAACAGCGTCAGCAAGAGGATGCTCAGAACCACGCTCAACACTTCCGACAAACCTCAAAACATCCTCCTCAACAAAACCGTTCAAAACCACAACATCAGTCACAGACGGCTCGCCATAAGTTATCGTACCCGTCTTGTCCAAAACCACAGCATCAACCCTATGAACAGTCTCAAGCGCCTCACCACTCTTTATCAAAATACCTCTGCCAGCACCCCGGCCTATGCCAACCATTATGGCAGTCGGAGTAGCAAGACCAAGCGCGCACGGACACGAAATCACCAAAACCGAGACAGCTATTATCAAGGCAAACGCCAGCGTCTTGCCAAAGAGGAGATACCACACGCCAAATGAAAACAACGCTATCAAAATGACGGCTGGGACAAAATAACTTGACACAACATCTGCGAAACGCTGTATAGGCGCCCTAGAACCCTGCGCGTCCTCCACAAGCCGTATTATGTGCGCGAGCATAGTGTCTGCGCCAACTTTTGTCGCCTTAAACTGGAATGTCCCGTGCTTGTTTAAAGTCGAACTTATTACGCTGCTGCCGACAGCCTTCTCCACTGGAATGCTCTCGCCGGTTATCATCGACTCGTCGACGCTGCTTCCTCCTGAAACGACGACGCCGTCCACAGGCACCTTTTCGCCGGGCTTCACAACCACAATGTCCCCGACCTGGACGCTGTCGACTGGAATTTGGGATTCGACGCCGTCGCGGACTATCGTAGCTGTCTTAGGCTTAAGGTCCATCAGCTTCCGGATAGCCTCGCTCGTCTTCCCTTTGGCTTTCGCCTCCAAGTATTTTCCGGTTAGGACGAACGTAATCAATATCGCTGAAGTCTCGAAGTACTGTCCCCCCATGGGATTAATCAGCATCACGACTACGCTGTAGAAATACGCCGCGCTGGTTCCGACGGCAACCAGAGTGTCCATGTTGCTTGTCCTGTTCTTCAACGCAGCCCAAGCCCCGCGGTAGAACCTCGCCCCTCCTATGAACTGCACCGGAGTCGCAAGAAGGAACACAATGTATATGCCGTATGGAATCCGGTCCATGAAAACCATTCCAATGAAGAGGGCGGGAATCGCCAATGCCGCGCTGAACAACAGCAGCCTCTTTGCAGCCTCAAGCTCCTTCCTCTTCTCCAAATCCTCAATGCTCTTGTCGGCCTCGGTTGAAACACGGGCTCCATAACCCTTGCTCTTAACCGCGGAAATAAGCTTGCCCACGTCCGCCACAGCCTCGTCATACTCTACCTGAGCCTTCTCAGTCGACAGGTTGACGACGGCGCTCGAAACGCCGGGCGTCTTCTTCAAAGCCTTCTCCACCACCGCAACACAACTCGCGCAGTGCATGCCCTTAACGTTCAGAGTAATCTTCCTCATCTTGCCGTCAATATATTAGCCAACGTAGCTTAAACCACCACCGCACCCGCAGCCGCCGCTACTTCCAGGCACCTGAACTTGCGCTAGTTCCTTGCTTACGGAACTTTGGTCCTCCGGGTTTATGTCATCCTTCACAACGAAAACCCCTTTTATCATCCCCATCAGGCAGCTCCACTGGATGTTGCCAGCCTCGGTTGGAGTGAACTCTATCACCTGAACTCCGGGCTTGATGTTGAAGCGCAAGCCAAGACTCGGCACCTGTATGCCGCTGTTGCAGCCGGTAAGTTCCTGCCCATCAACAACCCATTTTACTGGAACACCAGTCTTCAAGACGAACTTGTTCGGACTCCAGCCTGCAGCAGTAACGTTCATGTAAATCACTTGGAAGCCGGTTGAGTCTGAAGAAACAACATTATTTGCGACTGATGCAATAGTTGTTGAAGCGTCAGACTGCAAAGCTGGAGACGCTACCGAATCATCTTTCACGATGAATGTTCCTTGAATCATGCCCATCCAACAGCTCCAACGTATCGTGCCCGCCTCAGTTGGAGTGAACTCCATAGTCTGAAAACCAGGCTTCACGTTAAACTTCAAACCCAACTTAGGCACTTGAATCGCATTATTGCAGCTCGTAAGCTCCTGACCGTCTATAACCCACTTGACGGGAACGCCCTTCCTCAAAACAAAAGTGTCCGGAACCCAACCAAAACGCGTCACATTCATCCTAATCTCCTGAAAACCAAGAGAACTCACATCAACCAAAGTCGAAAGATTTCCGGCAGGAGCGGTAGGACGACTAAACAAACTCCCAAAATCATAGGCACTTCCAGCTAAAACCAAGCCCCGATTCAACATCACAACACCCAAGAGGATGACAACAACCCCAGAAAAGTTAAGC
>CAZKCF010000081.1:0-4213 GCA_964551365.1 uncultured archaeon | reverse complement strand
GTCTTATCGTGAGCGAAGATTCTATGCTGGTTTCAAGAGACATACTCGAGTCTTATGGGCAGATATGTGGCGGAGTTGTCGAGGGTTTAAGGCGTCTTGGCATGAGCGCGTCTTTCATGCCGATAAATGACGTTGTTGTGAACGGCAGGAAGATTTCAGGCAACGCTCAGACGCGCAGGAATGGCGTAATACTGCAGCATGGGACACTGCTTTTGGGCGTTGACGTTGACTTGATGTTCTCGCTTCTCAGGGTTTCGGATGAGAAGATGAGAGGCAGGCTTATTGCTTCAGTCAAAGAGCGGGTGACTTCGCTGGAAAACGAGTTGCCTCGGAAATTCTCGTTAAGTGATGTGGAAGGTGCGTTGGCTGGAGGATTCGCTGACGCATTGAACATACAACTGAAAGCCTCGGAGCTCACGCAGTCTGAAGTAAAAGCAGCTGAATCGTTGGCTCGAAAAAAATACTCTACAAGAAGATGGAATTTCATGCGATGAAGCATATTGAACACAAGCCCCCTAGCGGGAAGCTTCTGAAGGTTGACGCCACAGTCGAACGCAACGTAATCAAAAGCATCAAAATAACCGGAGACTTCTTCATGCACCCTGAGGAAGCGATAACGCTCTTGGAAGAAACACTCGCTGGCGCCCCACTTGATAGTGATGTTCTCTCAGACAAGCTTAATACTTTGTGCTCTAAATTAAATATCCACTTGATTGGCTTGACAGTTAACGACATCGTAGAAACCTTGGTGAAACTGAAAGATGAGTGTTAGTGCCACTTCATACGCAACGGTTGAAATCGCGTCATCAGTCGGCAGAGGGTCATCGTTTGCGATTGAAATGCCATGTGTTGCATCTGTCGAGCTGACTGACGGCAAAAAAATTACTGCGGTTGGGGCTGGAACATTAAAGGATGTCGTGTCCCTCACGCTGAAGAAGGTGATGAAGCATGTGGGGTGCTCTTATGGTGCTACCGCGAGGATTCAGAATCAGATACCGTTGGACTCTGGCTTAGGCGATAAGGAAGCCGTCGCGTCGGCATCGTGTACGGCACTTTTGGGTGCTTTGGCTGAGCGGGAGGGCGGAGTGAACGAGCTTAAGATAGACAAGTTCACGATAGAGCAGTTTGTGGTCGTCAAGGGTAAAGTCGCCGACAAGCTGGAGTTCGCCAAAGTATGCTGTCACAGCGGCATGTCCTTCGACAGGCTGGTGTCCTGCTTTTACGGGGGATTCAGCGTATGCGACAACCAAACTCAGGAGATACTTCGAAGAGGCGAGATGGAGTCGCTTAAGGCACTTCTTTTATCATCCAAGCAGAAGAAGACTGATTCAGACTTTTTTTTCCCAACAGAGCGGGAGATTGTCTTGCACGAAGCCTTAAAAGGCAACCTATATTCGGCAATGAAACTGAACGCACTTTTTGACGCAGGCGCAAGAAACCGGGTTATCAGTGTGCTTGATGGGGGCGCTCTAGCAGTAGCAGTTTCTGGAGGCAGTGTTGTCGGCCTTTTCCGGGATGACAAAAAACTTTCCGCTGCCGTCAAGCGTTTCCCGCGGGCTATTGTTGCAGGGATGGTGAATCATAGCATACGCTGTTCCAAGAAGCCGCGGCGTATATACAGCGTCGACGATTTCCTCAAGCTTAAGGGAGACTGGAATTTCCACGTGTTCTAGGAAAGCGGCTGAAGCTCGTCCATCCTCAAACCAAGCGTGAATTTGCTTCCCTGCCGCGTGCCCCTGAGCATCAACGCCTTCTCCACTCTCGGGCCGACTATAAACCTGTGCGTGTTCCATTCTGGCACTATCTTACCGTCGAGTCCGCAGTCCTTGGACACCCGCTGTATCAAAACATGGGGACTCAGGTGTTCCAGAAAATCAGCTATGACCGAAATGTACTCTGAACTGCTTATTGGCCTGTACTTACCAATACGGTACTCTGCTGCAAGGCGCGTGTCCTTCATGACGAGAAGGGGATACAGTTTGAGCGCGTCTGCTTTTACTGCTGACACGATTCTTGCTGTGTCAGTCATCTCTGAGGGTGTTTCGTAGGGCAGGCCCATTATCAGGAACAGCATTGACAGTATGCCTCTTTTTTTGCATTCCTCCACAACCCTCATTGTTTCAGAGAAACCGTGCTGCCTGTTAGTCCTCTCTTCAGTGTGATAGTGCACTGACTGCTGTCCCACCTCCAGCCAAATTTCGTAGCCTTCTTCGACGTAGCCTCCGAGAAGGTTCAGCACTTCATCCGGCAGGCAGTCCGGCCTCGTTCCAATCGAAAGGCCGATGACATCCTCATGGTTGAGTGCGGTGTCAAATATCTCCTTCAGCTTCTCCAACGGCGCGTAAGTGTTCGTGCCGAATGCGATGTAAACAAGAGCCTTTTCCCCAGCACCTTTTTTCTGATAGTATGCAACTTGGTCTCTTAGCTGCTCCTTCAAGCCTTGGCCTATCACCCTCCTGAAGCTTTCGTATGTGAATTGTCGCGCGAAGTTGGGGCAGTATACGCAGCCTTTGTTGCTTAGTCTGCCGTCCCAGTTGGGGCATGTGAAGCCTGCGTTCATCGGCACCTTAAATATTTCGTACCCGTGCGACCTCCGCATGTATTCGCCGAATTTCGCGTAAAGCATGCCGTCCGCGTACATTCGGTCGATGACCTTCTCATCCAACCGTCTTTCGGTTTTCATGCCCTTTATGCTGGACGTGGCTTTCATTCGGATTGTATTATTCCCCTTAATAGGTAATATACCTTGATGCACAATCGTTTCGCTGCCAAAGGCTTGAAGAAACTGTTCAGCCTCGCCAAAACCAAAATACGCCTCGCCAGAGAAGCCAACACAATAGCCGTCAAACCAACGCCTTTGCAATTGGTTAAAAAATTATCAGGCGAATCAGTCACAACAGTCGACGAGGCTGAAAAACACGCGCTCAGACTGAACACTGAAGCAGACTACTCTAACGCGGAAAGTATTGCGTCAACCGTTTTCCAGCTCATGGACGTGGTGGAAGGCGTGAAATACAATTTTGAGCCGCATGAAGCATTCGCGCTCATCACTGCCGGCGAATTGCGCGGGATTGAGGCGAACTTGAGGGATGCTGGCGAGAAGCTGAATTTTCTTTTGATGAGCAATCAAATTCTTTCTGGAGTAAACTTTTATGTCGGCTTTAAGCCGCCTGAAAAAGCCTTACACTATAGTTTAACTCCCACGTCAATCGCAACCTTCCTGGATTATGCGTTCAAGTCAAGCTACCTGTCAGACGGCATGCGGTTGCAGAACATTCGCACGGCATTAGGCTCAAAAACGCTCATAATGAACGCAGTCCACTACTCCCTAATTGCATATGGCGCTGAAGAGGGCTGCGTTCTCCCGTAAGCATTAATTAACTTAAACACACTTTTATTACCTGCAATGGATTATAACAGCGTATGCGGGAAAGAAGGCATCTCCAAGCGAATCCTGGAGTCCAGAGTGGGCGACGGCTCCATCGTCTTGGTGAAAAACGCCCGCCGGAACATACTGCCTGTTGCAATAGGCGCTGGGGTGTCGACTAAGGTTAACGCCAACATCGGCGTGTCGCCCCGAAATTCCAACATAAAAAAGGAGATTGAGAAAGCTAATGTCGCTGTTGAGGCTGGCGCAGACACTCTGATGGACTTGAGTGTCGGCGGAGACTTAGACAAAACACGGAAAAAAATCATTGACAAAACACTGGTCCCCCTAGGCACCGTCCCAATATACCAAACATACAGCAGAAAAGGCCTTAACTTCACTCTTGAAGACTACCTCAAAGTTCTCGAAAAACATTGCGCTGACGGAGTGGACTTTGTCACAATACACTCTGGGATAACGCAAAATGCGGTGGAATACGCCAGACAACGTCTTATTCCAATAACCAGCCGAGGCGGATGCTTCCTCGCAGCGTGGATGAACAAACACAAGAAAGAAAACCCGCTTTACACCGGATACGACCAGATACTTGAAATACTAAAGGAGCATGATGTTACGATAAGCTTGGGCGACGCATTACGCCCCGCATGCATACACGACGCAACAGACAAAGCCCAACTGCAAGAACTACTCACACTCGGCAAACTAACCGAAAGAGCGCGAAAAACCGGCGTGAAAGTCATAGTAGAAGGCCCAGGACACGTCCCACTAAACCAGATTGAAATGAACATGCGACTACAAAAAAACATATGCCATAATGCGCCATTC
>CAZKCF010000080.1:0-4223 GCA_964551365.1 uncultured archaeon | reverse complement strand
AGGCACAGTCGGCGCGACAATAGCTGGCACCGTCGGCGACGCCGAGTCTCTGATGCGAATCATTCAGGCTGAGGCCGCACTGTATGAGATGAACTCCGGCGAGAAGATGAACGTTAATGCTGTGGCAACGCTTATGGCGAACATACTTCAGGGCAACAAGTACTTTCCATACCTTGTTCAGCTGCTTATAGGAGGCTTTGACGGCAAAAAAGCTCAGTTGTTTTCGCTTGACCCAATTGGGGGTTTGATTGATGAGGACATGGCCGCAACAGGCTCTGGAAGCCCCATGGCCTACGGCGTACTGGAGGAACACTACTCCCCAGACAACACAGTCAAGGAAAACATCCCGATTGTCATCAAGGCAATGTACTCTGCAATGGAGCGCGACACCGCGACAGGCAACGGCATAAACGTGGTTACGATAACGAAGGACGGCTACAGGGAGTACGGCAAGGAAGAAGTGGAAAAAATCTACAAAGAAGTAATTGGGAAGTAGTTCCCAAACATGTTTTATAGTCGCCTCGAGTTTTTGCTTGACATGATTTGCTGTATTTGATTTTAAAGTGTTAAAATGGAATTCAAGAGCATAAAGAAGCTTATAGAAGAGAACGCGCCCGAGGACAGGATAGTGAGCGTGGATGTTGAGGGGCCGAAGATTATCTTGTACACGAACGACATGAGGTATTTCGCTGACAACGGCGACAAGATAAGAAACTTGGCAACGCTCATAAAGAAGAGGATAATACTCCGCTCAGACCCTAACGAACTCATGCCCCAGGAGAAGGCGGTTGGCGCAATAAGGGACATAATTCCGGCGGAAGCCAACATAGTTGGAATAGAATTCGACCCAGAGTTCGGGGAAGTCAGGATTGAGGCTGAAAAACTTGGGTTAGTGATAGGCAAACACGGTTCGACTCTGGACGAGATAATGCGGCAAACAAGCTGGGTTCCAAAACTCCTGAGGAAACCGCCGATAGAATCCGACACAATACAAAGCATAAGAAAAACCCTATTTGAGAACAGAGAAGAACGGCAGAAAATACTGCGGCTTGTGGGGAAAAAAATTTATAGGAAACCAGACGCGGAATGCGACTGGGTGAGGCTGACGCCACTCGGAGGCGCCCGCGAAGTAGGCCGCTCGTGCATGCTCTTGCAGACGCCGGAAAGCAACGTGCTGATGGACTGCGGCATAAACGTCGCGGCATCCAACAGCGACCGTTTCCCGGATTTCCGGGCAGCCAAACTCGCAATATCAGAACTGGACGCAGTGATAATATCGCACGCGCACTTGGACCACTGTGGGTTCCTGCCTTACTTGTACAAGTACGGTTATGAGGGGCCGGTATACTGCACTGAGCCGACCAGGGATTTGATGGCCTTGCTGTTGCTCGACGCGGTGGAGATAGGTGTTAGAGAAAGCAACGAGCTTCCATTCTCGTCCACAGACGTTCGGGAGCTTATCAAACACACTATACCGTTGGAGTATGAAGAGGTGGCGGACATAACCCCCGACATAAGGTTAACGCTGTCTAATGCGGGCCACATAATAGGCTCCTCAGTAGTGCACCTGCACATCGGAGAAGGACTGCACAACCTGGTTTACACCGGAGACCTCAAGTTCGGCGAAACCCGACTTCTTGAGGCAGCCAACTTCGCGTTCCCGCGGGTGGAGACACTGCTCATAGAAGCCACATACGGCGGCAGATACGACACCCAGCCGAAGAGAAGAGACGCTGAAACACTGTTGATAAAAACCATCGCAGACACGATAGAACGCAAAGGCAAAGTGCTGATTCCAGTCTTTTCAGTGGGAAGAGCCCAAGAAGTCATGATGGTGCTGGAGAGCGCGTACCGTTACGGAGACTTGCAGGCGCCGGTGTTCTTGGACGGCATGATTTGGGAGGCGACTGCGATACACACGTCTTACCCAGAGTACCTTAAGAAGCAGATTAAGCACCGTGTTTTCAACGGCTACAACCCGTTTTTGGTGGACGCGTTCGAGAGGGTTGACCACAAGAAGAGGCAGGATTTGATAGACAGCAAGGACCCGTGCGTGATACTCGCGACTTCAGGCATGATGACGGGAGGCCCGTCCGTAGAATACTTTAAGCAGCTTGCTGGAGACGAAAACAACACGCTAACGTTCGTAGGATACCAAGCTGAAGGCTCGCTCGGACGCAGGATACAAAGCGGCCTCAAGGAGCTGCCCATCGACGTTGACGGAAAGACGAAGGCCATCAAAGTCAAAATAGACGTGAAAACAATCGACGGGTTCTCAGGGCACGCCGACAGAAGACAGCTTCTGGGCTACTCGAAAAAAATAACCCCAAAACCCAAGCGCGCGCTCGTAGTACACGGCGAGGCCGAGAAGACGAGCAACCTTGCCATGACGTTGCAGGAGATGTTCGGTTTTGAGGCGAGCGCTCCGAGAAACTTGGATTCAATAAGGCTGGTTTAAATTTTTCTGGAATATTGTTTGAGTTTGACGTTCAGAGTACTGCCGTGGAAGAGCTTTCGGACGTAACCAAGATTGTTTCTGACACCATATCAAAGTCCAGAGTCTCAGAAGGACTGTGCGTTGTCTACTGCCCTCACACGACCGCAGCAGTCACGGTAAACGAAAACGCTGACCCAGACGTCAAATCCGACATGCTCAAGAGCCCGCGCGACATCGTCCAGAACGTGGGTTTCACGCATTCTGAAGGCAAGAGTCCAGCTCACGTGAAATCCAGCTACTGGGGGTGCAGTCAAACAATACCCGTGTCGGCTGGAAAACTGGTTTTAGGTGCGTGACATAGCATTTACTTGGCTGAATTCGACGGCCCGCGCAAGAGAAAACTCGTGGTTGTGGTTACTGGCGCGCAAACGCAGGCGTAGCCAACGGAACCAAGGTCATCCGGCTCTTTTTATACTACTCGCAAAAGATATAATGACTATGAGGGGCAGCACCCTGATTGTTTTCGCGGCTGCGGTTTTTTTGTGCGGCTGCTTGGAAGGCGAACGTGCGCCCGAACAGGTTGGGGAGAGTATTAGGGAGGTGTCCAGCATGAAGGCTTTGTTTATTATCGCGCCCGAGCGTTTCAGGGAGGAAGAGTTGAATGTGCCTAAGGAAAAGCTTGAAGATAACGGAGTCAAAGTTGTGGTGGCAAGCACGAGGCCAGGGGAAGCGCGGGGTGCTTTGGGCATGAGGGTTACGCCTGATGTTACTGTGGACAAGGTTAATGTCTCCGAGTTTGATGTTGTGGTTGTTGTTGGAGGCCCTGGTTCGCCCCAGTATTTGTGGAAGAACACAGCGGTTTTGTCTGCTGTTAGGGATGCGTACGAGCAGGGCAAGGTTGTTGGGGGGATATGCATGTCGGCTGCCGTTCTCGCGAATGCCGGAGTATTGGAGGGGAAGAGGGCGACTGTTTTCGCGACCGATGAAACACTTCAAGCGTTGGAGGACGGTGGGGCAGAATACGTTAGCGAAGATGTTGTGGTCGACGGCATGGTGGTTACGGCGGAAGGCCCCAACGCCGCTGAAGAGTTCGGCGATAGGATACTGAAACTAGCGTTAGCCAAAACTTAGATGGAAACAAAATTCAACAGAGCTTACGCCAGAGAATACAAGATAATCAGAGGACGCCGGAGCACGCGTTACTTTGACAAAGACAGGAACGTAAGCAACTGGGAAGTTATACTAATTCTTGAGTCCGCACGCTGGGCTCCGTCAGCAAGAAACCTCCAGCCCTACGAGTTTATCGTCATAAGAAGCAAACGAAAGAGGGAAAAACTGGCGAAGATTGCACGCCAGCCTCAGCCGAAGACTGCTCCAGTCGCAGTCATAGTGTTAGGAGACGTTGAAAGAGCTGGGCGCATCGGAGAGATTTCACCGCATGACGTAACCACTAGGAGGAAGGGAGAGCGCATGTTCATTTACATGGACGCTGCTGCCGCAATAGAGAACATGCTTCTCGCAGCCCACTCGCTGGGCATAGGTTCATTGTGGGTTAGCGCATTTGATGAGGAAGAGTTGGTTAGGCTTCTTGAGGTTCCAGACAACTATCGGCCGCTTGCAATCGTCTGCCTGGGGCATGAGTTGAGGACTCCTGTGGTGCCGCCGAAGAGGAAGCTGGGCGAGATACTGCATTGGGAGCGTTTCAAGCGGAGGGAGCCTGACTCCTCGCTATTTGATTTCGCCCGCAGGATTAACGAAGAGTTCAAGGAGTACCTTAGGGACGGTG
>CAZKCF010000079.1:0-4229 GCA_964551365.1 uncultured archaeon | reverse complement strand
AAACTAATGTGCGTATTAGTTTAAATCTGGGTGCATTACACTAGAAAAGATTTTATTGCGTAAGGTTTTTATATTAGTTGCAATAAAATAGACACCATATAGTAACTAATTAGTTAATAATTGGTCACCAATAGGTTACAAATCGGAGAGTACAGCACAATATCACATCACATGAGGAGAGTGTGGTTCAGCCACATCACCAAAAAAAACCACCCAACGGCGCGCTCCACCCAGGATATAGGGTTCAGGTGGAGACGCGCCAAAGATTTGTTCTAACAGACTAACGCCCAACGAAGAGGATAAGACTCTACCAGTGTTTTTCTACTTTAACTTTCATGAAGTCTTCGGCCACATACGATTCCGAGAATATTTCGCGCGCTTCTTCTTCCAACAGTTTTGGTTCAGTATAGCGTTGGCTTATGTGCGTCAGGAACAGTTGTTTGACGTTGGCTTTCTTAGCTATTTCAGCAGCCTGCTTTGTCGTAGAGTGTAATGCCTCGTTAGTGTTCTCTATGTCTGCGTGGGAGAACGTGGAGTCGTGTATTAGCACATCGGCATTCTTAGCTATGTCAGCAAGCTTCTCGAACGCTTTGGTGTCGCCAGTGTAGACTACCTTGCGGCCGGTAATGGGAGTACTTAGCACGTCATCTGGAGAGAATTTTCTGCCTTTGACTTCGACGCTGAAGCCGTCCTGCAGTTTTGAAAACAACGGGCCTTCAGGTATCCCCAACGCCAAAGCCTTTGGCTTCAGAAACTTCCGGTGAGGTTTTTCCTCGAAACAAAAGCCTATGCTGCTGTTAGTGTGGACTGTCGGAAAACACGAGACAGTAAACTGTTTTCCTTCCAAAAAAACGCCCTCAGAAACCTCATTAACTTTCACCTCAAAGTGGTCTAACACGAAGGTTCCTGCAGACAAGAGAGTATGAACCGTGTCATCAATCCCCTTGGGGCCGTGTATAAACAAGGGCCGGTCGCGCTCAAGAAAGTCCATGCTCTGTATGAGACCCCCCAGCCCGATGAAGTGATCCGCATGCAGGTGAGTTATGAATATGTGATCAATGCGCATGAAATTTATTCCAGCAAGACGCATTTGCCTTTGAGTGCCTTCGCCACAGTCGAAGAGGTAATATTCTCCAAGGAACCGGAGCATGACGCTCGGCATGTTTCTTTTGTCTGTAGGAACACACCCTGAGGTTCCTAAAAACGTGATTTCCATGAGATTAGATTAGAATCCAATTAATTTAAGCTAACGTGTAATGGTTAAGACAGTATGGAAGACGTTGATATTGGTCGGCGGTTTGAGTTTCACACGCACACGTTCTACAGTGACGGCGTGCTCTCGCCGGCTGAACTGATTAGACACTGCGTTGTGAAAGACTGCGAGGTCGTTGCGATAACAGACCACGTGGACTTCACCAACCTCGACCATGTGCTAAAGTGCCAGAAAAAGATTGTCGGCGAAATAAGCTGGGACATCAAAGTCTTAATCGGGGTTGAACTCACCCACATACCTAAAGACAAGATAGCCAAACTAGCTGAAAAAGCCAAAAGCTTGGGCGCAGACATCGTTGTGGCGCACGGCGAGACGACAGCCGAGCCTGTGGAAAAGGGGACGAACAACGCGGCAGTGAACTGCGAGCACGTTGACATACTCGCGCACCCAGGAGTGATAGCAGTGGAAGACGCTGAGAAAGCCAAGGAAAACAACATATTCTTGGAGCTGACGACAAGACGAGGCCACCTTCAGACAAACAACCATGTGGCTAAGACAGCCTTCGAGACTGACGCAAAACTCCTGCTTAATACTGACGCGCACGAGCCTGCAGACCTTATGAACCAGATTTTCGCCTACCGTTTTGTGTTAGGGCTTAGGATGGATAAAAACAATTCACTGCCTATCGTGAAGGACAACCCCCGCGAGTTCATGAAGAGGTTTAAGTGATGAGGCGCGTTAAGTCATGGATACCGGGTTTGGAGACGTACGCTCCCGGCGAGACTAGGGAAGGATTCATAAAACTCGCCTCTAATGAAAACAATTACGGTCCGTCTCCCAAGACCGTTAAGGCCATTGTGGAAAACGCGGCGCACATGCACAAGTACCCGTATAAGGGCGAACAGCTTAAGAAAAAAATCGCCGCATACTGTAAAGTCAGGCCAACGAACATTAAACTGGGGAACGGCGCCGACGACATTATTGACATGATACTGAAGACGTTTGAAGGGCCGACTGCCTCTTTTTACCCCACTTACAGCGAGTACAGGATATTTTCGAACACGCTAGGATTCAAGCACATTGAGGTGCCTCTGGAAAAAGAGTTCGGCTTTAATCCGGAAAAATTCATCGAATCAACCAAGGAGGCGAACATACTTTTTCTGTGCAGCCCAAACAATCCTACGGGAACCACAATAAAAAAAGAGGAGTTGGAGAGCGTTCTTGACGGGGGGAAGATAACAGTTGTGGACGAAGCCTACTATGAGTTCTACGGCAAAACATTCGTGCCCTTGGTGAAAAAATACGAGAACCTCATTGTCTTGAGGACGTTCGCCAAGGCGTTCGCGCTTGCAGGGCTCAGAGTGGGTTACGCAGTAGCGTGCGAGGGCATAATCGGACTGCTGAGGAAAGTGAAACAACCATTCAATGTCAACGCCATGGCGCAGGAAGCGGCATTAGCAGCCCTCAATGACTTAGGTTACATGAGAAAGAATGTTGAAAAAATAAGAGAAGACAGGGAAAGAATGTTCAGGGAAACGCGAGGGCATTTTAATGTAACAGCTTCCAAAGCGAACTTTATTTTAATGGACGTTTCGCCGATGACTGCCGAAGAGTTTTTTGAGAAAATGCTTGAACACAAGATTATAGTGAGAAAATTCGGCGCATTCAAAGGCTTTGATGGGGAGTACGTGAGAGTCACAATCGGGACCACAAAAGAGTGCAACAGATTCCTAACGGCGTTGAAGAGTATCTAGCCTTGCTTTAATCGTATTCTAACCGACGCAGCGTGCGCTGTGAAACCTTCTGACTCAGCCAAAGATACTATGACGCCGCCAAGCGAACGCAAACCTTCTTTGCTTATTTTCTGCACGCCAGAAACCTTCATGAAGTCTCTTACACTAAGCATTGAAGAAAACCTTGCCGCGCCGCCAGTTGGTAAAACATGGTTTCCTCCTGACGCATAGTCGCCGGCTGCAACACACGAATACGGTCCGACAAATACCGCACCAGCATTGATTATTTTTTTCGCAACAGAAACTGGGTTGCGGGCCATAACCTCAAGATGCTCTGGAGCGTACTCGTTTGCTAAAGAAACTGCCTGCGCCATTCGGTTGACGACCACGGAAACCGAGTTTTCAAGGCTTTTTTCCATAATCTGCCTCCTTCGTCCCAGTGACATCAACTGTTTGTTGAGTTCGGCCTCAACCTTCCGCACAATCTCTCCAGAAGTGGAGACTAAAACACACCTAGCGTCAGGGTCATGCTCCGCTTGCGCGAGAATGTCGGCTGCTATGAAACTGGGTTTTGACGTGTCGTCTGCCAGTATCATTATTTCGCTTGGTCCGGCAGGCATGTCTATGTCCACCAGACCGTAGACCATCATCTTGGCTGAGGTAACGTACTTGTTGCCAGGCCCAACGATCTTGCTCACGCGACAGATTGTCTTAGTCCCGTACGCAAGTGCTGCAACAGCCTGTGCTCCGCCAACCCGGTAGATTTCATCTGCCCCGCATATGTCTGCGGCAACCAATGTTGCCGGGCCTATGGGCGGCGGCGAGACTACGACTACTCTGCTTACGCCAGCTACTTTAGCGGGAATGCATGTCATCAAAACCGTTGAGGGATAATTTGCCCTGCCGCCGGGGACATAGCATCCTACTGAGTCGATTGGAGTTGTAACTTCGCCTAATTTAACGCCTTTGAGTAGGGTCTTGCACCAGTTTTGAGTTATTTCAGAGTATTGTTTAGAATGGAACTTTCGTATGTTTGAGGAAGCCTTGCGTATTGAGGAAACAAAATTTCGGCTTACGCGCGAGTATGCGGTCTCAACATCCGATTTTTTGACACGCAGTTTGTTTTTGGTTAATGAAACGCCGTCAAACCGCCTAGTGTACGCTAATAAGGCTGTGTCGCCATGGGATTTAACGCCTTCGACTATGTGTGCCACGTCTTTTACTGTGTCGGCGGCTGAAAAAGATGAGCGTCGTAAAATTTTTTCAACCTCTTTTTTCTGGTT
>CAZKCF010000078.1:0-4249 GCA_964551365.1 uncultured archaeon | reverse complement strand
AAAAATGGAGTTCAGGAGACGTAGAACTGGAAAACGGCGCGGGAGTAGTGCCGATACACTACTCCAGCAAAAACCCGGTGAACTCAGTACAATGGGCTGTAGGCCTTGAACTGGCGCTAATGTCAGAAGACCTCTGGCAGGTGTCGCTTTCAACAGACCACCCGAACGCAGGGCCGTTCATGCGCTACCCCAGAATCCTGTCATGGCTGATGGACAAGAAAGCCCGCGAAGAGTACGCGAAAACACTGCACCCAACGCTGTCAAAGAAGACAAACCTCCTGTCGATAGACCGAGAACTAACACTATACGAGACGGCAGTAATAACAAGATGCGCCCCGGCTAAAGCACTTGGTTTGAAGCAAGACGGCATCAAGCCCGGCGCCAAAGCAGACATCGCACTATACGACCTCTCAAGTGGCATAGAAGAGGGCTTCTCGCGCGCCTGCTATACGTTGCTTGGCGGCAGGGTCGTGGTCAAGGAGGGTCGTGTGGTGGACTCCACGCCGGGCAGTTTGGTTCACACTCAACGGAGTGTTGAAAACGCTGAGCTTGAGAGTGAGTTGGACTCGTTTTTCAGGAACCATTACTCGGTTTGCAAGTCAAACTATGTTGTGAAATGAAGACAATGACTTTGAAGCTTGTTAGAATGCCCGACGCAGGGCTTGAGGCTGAGAACATAAGGCCTGAGTCTTTCGCAGGAAAAAGCGTCGATGAGGTAACGAACATTGAGTTGTTCTCAGGCAACAAGACGCTCAGGCTCAGAGAAGTGTTTGAAGTCGAGGGCAACACCGCGGAAAACGCCGGCGAACAACATATTATTCTGGAAGGCGACTTGAGCAGAGTAAAGAGGATTGGAGAATCCATGACATGCGGCGAAATAACAATAAAAGGCGACGTAGGATACCACCTCGGAGAAAACATGTCCGGAGGCATAATAACCGTGGAAGGGAACGCCGGAAGCTGGATTGGAACAGACATGACAGGCGGCGAAATAACAATAAAAGGCAACGCAGGCTCGTTCATCGGGTGTGCTAGACGGGGCATGAGCGACGGGATGGGCGGCGGCAAAATCACAGTCGAAGGCGACGCGGGGAGCGAAGTTGGCGACGGAATGCACGGCGGGGAGATAACAGTCAACGGCAACGTGGATTCGTTTGTCGGAAGCTACATGAAGGCAGGAGTAATCAAGGTCGGCTCGCTGGGCTCGCGGCCAGGTTACGCGATGATGGGTGGAAAAATCATAATCCAAAAGCGTTTTGAAATGCCCTTTTATTTCAGGGAGACTGGAAAAGAGGGCGACTACGCATGTCATGAAGGCGACGTAGGATTCAAGGGAAAAGGAGTAATCCAGGCAAAGGAGTGAACATGATTTACAGGGAAGTCACATGCCCAGTATGCGGGTGCGGTTGCGACGACATAGAAGTCGAAGTCGAAGACAACACCATAAAAAACGTCAAAGACGCCTGTGGTATAGGAAAATCCAAGTTCGGGGAGATAGGCAGCTTGGATAGGGTACTAAAGCCGATGAAGCGGGAGGGTAAAGACTTCGTTGAAATAAGCTGGGGCGAGGCGATAGACGCTGCCGCAAAAATTTTGGTTGAGGCAGACCACCCGCTGATATACGGTTTCAGCGAAAACTCCTGCGAAGCTATGAAAGTCGGCATAGACATAGCCGAACGGATACGCGGATTCGTAGACAGCCAATCAAGCCACTGTCACGGGCTGACAATCATCGCAGAACAGCGGACGGGACTGCCGTCTTGCACGCTCGGTATGGTCATGAACTACGCCGACCTGATAATTTACTGGGGCTCAAACGCCATGGACTCCCACCCAAGACACATGTCACGATTCAGCACCTACCCAAGAGGAATCTACAGAAAACAAGGCAGGAGAGACAGGAAAATAGTAGTATTGGACGTCAGGAAAACATGCACTGCGAAAATAGCCAACCACTTCATACAGATTGAACCAAACAAAGACTTTGAACTAATCTCTGCGCTTAGAATCGCATTAGACGGAGGCGAGATAAAACAAGAAAAAATTGCGGGCGTAACATGGGAGGAGATAAAAAAACTCGCGGAAATGATGAAAAACTGCGAGTACGGCGTAACGTTCGTAGGCCTCGGCCTAACACACTCAGCAGGCAAATACAACAACATAGACAACCTCTTCAGCCTCGCGAAAAAACTAAACGACTACACGCGCTTCTCAGTGATACCCATGAGAGGACACTACAACGTGGCAGGCTTCAACGAAGTGATGACATGGCGCTCAGGATACCCTTTCGCAGTAGACTACTTCAGGGGCTACCCAAGATACAATCCCGGGGAAACAAGCGTCATAGACATGCTCGCCAGAAAAGAAGTTGACGCAATGCTGTCGATATCAGCAGACCCCGGCGCGCACTTCCCTCGAAAGTGCGTGGAACGCATGGCTGAGATACCTTTGATTTCGATTGAAGTAGCGCGTACGCCCACCACCGAGCTTGCGGAGTTGATTATTCCAGGAGTAATCAGCGGCATGGAGTCTGAGGCAACATACTATCGGCTTGACAATGTCCCCCTGACTGCTAAGAAGTTCCTCGACCCGCCGTTCACCCAAACATCTTCTGACGAGAAGACGTTGAGGATGATTTACAACAGGATTGTGGAACTGCAGGAGGGCAGAGTATGATACCCGAGAGCCTGCAGGGGATAAGCAGAATGTTTAAGATAAAAATCAAGGTCACTTTAGACTCCGGCTCCACCACAAAACAGGGGATAGTCATGCGCGGGGGCAAGAAGATTGTCCGCAAGGATGAGTATAGGGAGACAAGCAGCATATGTTTGATGAACGAGGAGGACATGAAGTTTATTGGCGTCGTGGAGTCGGGTAACGTGAAGCTGGAGACGGATGTGGGTTCGGTTGTTTTGAAGGTCGTTAAGGGCGACTGCCCTAGGGGTCTTGTTTTCGTGCCGAAGGGTCCTTGGGTTAACTCGGTAATAGACGCTGACACGTTCGAAAGCGGTTCGCCTCATTTTAAGGGCATGACAGCTGAAGTCCAAGCGACTGACAAGCGAGTGCTTGAAGTGGACGAACTTTTGAGGGCGTATAAGCCGGGAGAATGAAACCAAAATCGAAGATTTGGCTGGAGAAAAACGCCAAACCGGTTTTTGGAGACGGACGGTACGAACTCCTTAAGGCAATCAAATCAGAGGGTTCCATAAACCGTGGAGCCAAAAAGATTAGCATGTCATACAAGCAGGCGTGGGATGAGATAAATCTGATGGAGGAACGCCTAAACTTCAAGCTTCTGCAAAGGCGCAGTGGAGGCGTAGGCGGCGGGGGGGTTATGTTAACCGACGCGGCCTTAAAGCTTGTGGGAGATTACGATAAATTCCGAAACAAAGCCACATCAGCTATAAAGAAGGCATTCCGCGAAGTGTTTAAGTAACCGTTATGTTTTTATTTATATAACGCTATTTTTATACATGGAAAAAAAGTCAATCTACGGGCTAATACTTTTAGGTTCCATATGGGGGAGTCTTGAAGCAACGCTTGGCGCGATTCTTCACATGTTCGCCCCCTTTGAGCCTTACGTCGGCGCAGTCATGTTTTCTATAGGCGCCGCCATAATGTCTTTCGGGCTTGGAATGTGCAGACCGAAAAATACTGTAAAATTTACATTCGGCATTGGCGTAATCGCGTCCCTACTCAAGGGATTCGACCTGTTTCTGTTAGGGCCAATCCCGCAGGTGATAAACCCCATGACTGCGATAGTCATAGAAGCCCTCGCCTTTGGCGCCGTCGTTAGTTTAACCCAACGGCAACAAGCCGCCGAAAAAAGCCCCGGTGTCGCCTCAAGCCTTCTTATGGGCTACGCAAGCCACATGAGTTTCTCGCTGTTTTTTGCCTACGTAATGAGGTCGGAGTACTGGCTTGCAAAGGGACTAGGGGGAATAGTAAAATTCGTGATGACGTCAGGCACAATCTCAGCACTACTTTGTGTTTTAACTGCACCCTCCGGATTCGTTTTAGGCGCAACATCACGGGAACCGATTTCAAGATTTTTTGCCAGAAAACCGTTTGTCGCGTATTCTCTTTCAGCCACACTTTTAGTCGCCTGCTGGATACTTGGCATTGGGTATGGATGATACGGTGTCAAAACTTGAGGGAGTATATCGGTTCCACGGACACAAGAGTCCAGGCGCCACAATAGGAGCCATAATGTGCACATACGCCCTCGAACTTTACGACAGCCGCATAT
>CAZKCF010000077.1:0-4331 GCA_964551365.1 uncultured archaeon | reverse complement strand
CCATTATATTAACCGGTGGTAGAAATGAACGTGTTTGTCAAATTGGACAAAAGCAGTAGATTGGTCCTCCCAAAGAAAATCCGAGAAACAGTCAACGCAACTGAATTCAACATAAGCGTCGATGACGACAAAAAGATAATATTCATACCCGTCAAGACAACAGACGAAATGTTCGGCAGTATGCCTGACCTGAACTTAGCCAGCTTTTACGCGGAACACAAAAAAGAGAGATGAAAAAATACGTTATCGACAGTTTCGCGTGGATGGAATTCTTTAAAGGAACACCCCGAGGAAAAAAAGTTAAAGGAATCCTTGAAGACAATAAAACAAAAAAGTACACTACTGCAGCAAATTACTACGAACTTTACTACAGACTAACCCAAGAAAAAGGAGCGGCAATGAGAAACGAGGCCTTAACATTCATTAAAAGCAATGCCACGCTACTGGACGTGACCGAAGAAATAGCTTCCACTGCAGGAGAGATAAGACTAACGGAAGAATTGAACGCGATAGACGCATTCACTTTAGCCGCGGCAAGAAGAATCAACGCACATGTTTTGACTGGAGATAAAGACTTTGAGAAAATAAAAGAAACCGAGATGATTTAAAACACAACCACACTAGACCAACTACTCCAGACTCCGGTTACCAGCACACGTACTGGACTTCTCAACCATTGTGTAAGCTAAGTCAAACCCCAAGAACGCTAGAAGGTACATAAACGGCAGGATGCTCAAAACCACAAACCAGACTAAAACCAACGGCGTAAAAACTCTATGATGGAAAAAAAAGTGAACCAGATGATGCAGTTTTTTCTTGTCGCTCAAGTCGTTAGCCTTCTCGTCCAATAAGCCGGCTAACGCGAGTGCACTGAAAACAAACCAATCTAAGGTTTGCGTGAAGTAGGCGGTATCAAAGAGTAAAGATGCGGTAATAGGCAGCAATAATGCGACCGCCACCATAGTCTTGAACTCTAATGCGTCTATTTTACCTGCCACAAAATTGCCCGCAATTAATGCCACCAAAATGGTTGCAGACCACACGTCAGAGTACATGAAAAAAGCCATGAGCACGCCGGAAAACAAAACCAACAGCCACCCCCACCGTGGGTCAAAAACCCGCGCATCACGAACTTGATCCACGTACTTCACGGACGCCCCCATAAACACGTAACCCAAGACGATTAGAAAAAAGTTCATTGTATAAGAGAGCTATTGTTTTATTTTCTTTTGGTTTGCTGGTTTGGGTTTTAAGGCGTCTTCTATGTCGCCTAGCGGCAGTCGTCTGATGTAAGGAAATAGTTTCTCGTATTTGGCTGGCGTGTTTTCTGTTGGATTGAATTCAAGAAGCTTGTCCAGTAGGCTGGCCCGCTCCCGGAGTTCAGCCGCCTTCAAGGCGTTTCCGGCAGACGCTTCTAGGGCCGCCGCCCGCTCTAGGCGCTTTGTTTCCGGAGTCAGTCCTAAGTCTTTTTGCAGTACTCTGTCCAGTTTTCTGAGGGCGTCGGAGTAGTCGTTGTAGACTATTCGCGAGAGTATGGCGGGGTTTCCGTCCACCATTTTTGACATTCCTCCTTCGCCGCGCGTTAGCGTGTATTCTTCCACGTCGCTTGCGTGGTTGCGCATTCTGAGGACTACGTCAACGCGTTTTCCTTCTTTGCCGCGTATCATGGAGACTACGGGTATGTTGTTGTCTGCTGCGGCCTGTAGTTCTTGGCCTGTGCCGGTTGAGGGGTATGTTAGTTCGGCTACGAGGAAGCCTGCGTGCGCTGCTATTTCGATGTCGCCTTGATAGCATTTTTCGCGTTGTTTTTCGTAGGGTAAGTTGGCTATTCTGCCTTCGTTGTCTCTTAGGGCGTAGTGTGGGTTGAGGCGGTATCGGTATTGTAGCAGCATTGAAATGGAGTCGAAGAAGCTTATGTGGTCTGTGAAGTCTGATGGGTTGACGTGGCTGTATCCGCCCACGATAAATGCTCTGTTGCTGTTTAGTTTAGGGGGGTTTATCATAGAATATATTAGCACTTTTGGGAATATATCTCCTGCAGTACCCCCTCCTCCGCGTATTTTTTAGAAGATGCTGTCTTTGCACCAGTTTCTGTTGGATTTGGGGCTGTCTCTGACTTTGCGGTTTGTTTTGGCGAAAACCCATACGGGGGCTCTTTTTCGTACTCTGTTTTGTTTGACGAGTATGGCCTTTTTTTCTGGTGTTTTTACTCTAGCCATGTTGAACGGATTTTATTAATAGGTAGTGGCAGTATATAAATTACGTTGAATCAATAACGTCTATGATTCTCGCAGCGTTTTGCGCGCTGTTTTATTGCGTTAACGGTTTATTGGGTGTGGTTTAAAGTGTTTTGCCCTAAGTGCGGTGGAAAAACAAGCGATGTTGGTTTGTGTGTGGGATGTTATTTTAGGGAGCATCCGCTTCACATCAGGAAGATGAGTCTGGACCGTTGTGTTTCGTGCGGTAGGTACGCTGTCAGAGAAAAATGGGTTAAGTTGGACGGCAGCTGGCTTAAGAGCTTGGTGAGTAAAAACATTGTCGTGCCAGAGCACGCGCGCTTGAGTGGTGTTGAAGTTGGTTTCACTGAGGGTGACAAGAGCCTGAAACTGGATGTTTTGGTTGATGGAAGATACAGAGAAGCTGGTTTTAGTGACAGTATTGAGGGGTTGGTTAAAGTCAATAAGGTAACGTGCTCTGAGTGCGGCAGATTGACGCGAGGGTATTATGTTGCGGTGCTGCAGTTGAGGGATTCCGCGTTGAAGTTTGACTTGGACTCGTCTAAGGTATCTAACGTGGTTGAAGTCCATGGTGGAGCAGACTTTTATTTGACGAGTTTGGATTACTTGAAGCAGCTTGAGGCAAGATTTAGGAACTTGGGTTACGTAACCTTGAGGACTTCAAAGCTTGTCGGCAAAAAGGAGGGTAGGGACGTGTATAGGGTTTACTTGTCTGCGAAGCCGCCCGAGTTTGAGGCAGGCGACTTCATCGAAGCTGGCGGCAAAAAATATCGGGTCCTTAAGGTTGAAGGTAACGTTAAATGTTACGACCTTGATTCCCGCAAGACCAAAATTCTGCCCCCAAAGAACCTTGTTGGCGGCAGGATTATAGGAAAATCCTCTGACGTTAGGAAGGCGATGGTGTCAGAGGTGGCGAGAGACCGCATGCAGCTTATGGACTTAACAGACTATCAGACGCACCGGATACCTAAAGTAGAAGGCTTGAGCGTCGGAAAAGAAGTCGAATACGTTAACGTAAAAGGAAAAGTGTACTTACTTTAGTTTCCGAGCTAACGCCTCAACCTGCTCGACGGCGGTGCCAACGTACTTCTCAGGGTCCAAGACGCCGTCAACTTCCTTCGCACTCAAAAAACGCGCGACTTCCTTGTTTTCAAGCAAGACGTCTCTGAACGGCCTGCCTGAGTGGAAGCTTTCCATCGCACACTCTCTCGCAAGCTCGTGCGCCTTCTGCCGGTTCATTCCTTTTTTGGTGAGTTGAACCATCACTGATTCGGCCATTATTCTGCCTTGCGTGAGATGCAGGTTTCTTTTGATGTTCTCGTGGTTGAAGACGAGGTTGTTCACGAGTTTGACGCTCAGCTGCAGCATGTAGTCTGTGAGCACGCACGCTTCGGGGAATATTATCCGCTCTGGGCTGGAGTTCGTGAGGTCGCGCTCATGCCATAGTGGGATGTTGTCGAGTGAGGCGAATGCGTTGGCTTTCACGATTCTGCTTAAGCCGCAGACGCGTTCCGCGTAAATGGGGTTCATTTTGTGGGGCATGGTTGAGGAGCCCACTTGTTTTTTCCCGAAGCCTTCGGCGACTTCGGCTATTTCAGTCCGCTGTAGGTTGCGTATTTCAGTCCCAATCTTGTTCAGCGTCTCGGCTATTAACGCCAGAAGCAGCATGAACTCGGCGTGCCTGTCCCGCTGTATAACTTGGTTTGAAACAAGCACTGGCTTTAGTCCCAGGTCCTTCATCACAAGTTTCTGAATTTGCATTGCATGCTGGCCTAACGCAGCCTGCGTGCCGACTGCGCCAGTCAGCTGTCCGACGAGTAGTCTTTTCTTGCATTCGTTCAGCCGGTCTATGTGCCGTTGCAATTCGGCGGCGTATATGCCGAACTTTAGGCCGTATGTTGTTGGCACAGCATGTTGGCCGTGGGTTCTGCCGATGCAGACTGTTTTCTTGTGCTTTAGGGCCTGACGCAGTAGCGTCTTCTTAAGTTCAATCAAATCCGCGGACAAGAATTTTACGTACTCCCTGAACTGCATTGCGAGGACGGTGTCGGTGATGTCGTTCAGGATTTCCTGCCGCCGCTGCTCGCAGTTGAC
>CAZKCF010000076.1:0-4393 GCA_964551365.1 uncultured archaeon | reverse complement strand
GTGCCCGCCGTTCTCGTAAACGAACGCGTGCGTCATCTCGTGTAGTAGCGTGTTCTCCAAAGCCTTCCAGCCGTGTTGTCTTAGAAGCGGCAGCGACAGCATTATGGTTTTTTCCCTCAAGTCTACTCTGCCGTGTGTTCTGACTGCGTTGTTACTCAACCGTATCCTGTAATCACATAGTGCGCCCCCGAACTTTTCGTTGTTCAGGCGTTCGAACAATTCGGCGGCCTCTTTGTCTAGCGTTTCTCGAAACTTTTCGTGCGCGTTCACTTTAACTCTAATGTGACTTTCACAGCAGCGTCTGGTTTTTTCAGTTCCCTCACAAGCTCCTTCTTCAAGTCTCTCGCAGACTTGTCTGCCTTAATCGCGAGCGTCCTAGGGCAGATGTAGTCGCTCTTCCTCACCACCATGTCCGTCGGATGCGTTAACGTAAGCTGCATGCTGCCTCTGGCGGCGACAATGTCCCGGACGCCGTTGCACTCTATCACCACATTGAGCACTGCCTTACCATTCCTTAGCGCTTCCTTGAACTCCTCGCTCAATTCCAGCATTCCTTTGTCTGCGCCGACGGCTATTATGCAGTCGCCTTGTGGGGTGAGGTGTGTTTCTTTCGTGACCTCCAGCGTGGTCTCGTGTTTTGACCTGACGTTAGCGTGCCCTAACGCGTTTACTAACTCAATCATCTTTAACGTAAGATAGCGTTTTACTGTACTCTGCTTCAACACCAAGGCCGCTGAAGTAGTTTACCATGTTTTTCACGTCCCTCATCAGAAGCTCTGAGGCAATCGGGTGGTCAACCAGCATGCCCTGCGAGAAGTCTATTAATACCGGTTTTCCGGCGTTCAGTATGTTGTACTCGCTCAAGTCCCCGTGAACAAGCCCCAGAGAATACATTGTCTTCATCTGCTTTACAACAGACCTGAAGCATTTTTTCGGGTTCTCTGGAGGACAGTCCTTAAGGCGCGGCGCAGGCTCGCCGTTTTCGCCTATGAATCCCATGACCAATACGTTGTTTAAAACCGCAACAGGTTCAGGGCATTCCACCTTACCGTAGACTCTGCTAAGGTTCCGGTACTCCTTTTGCGCCCACTCGTAAATCATTTTTCGTCTTCCGCCGCCGATGCTGAATCTGATGTCTCCTTCAATGTACTTGGCTCTCTTGCTGAAGTCTCGGACGTCCACGCAATAAATTTTGACTGCAACCTCTTGGCCTCCTCTAGTGCTGTAGTAAACGTTGGCTTCTTTTCCGGTTGAGACTATGCTGACAATATTGTCCAACTCCTTCTTGCACGAGAGCTTGTAAACCGACATCAACGTGGGCTTGTCGAACACCCTGCTTGCGACACCACGCTCTTCAACATACTTCCTAAGCTCCCTGTCCACAACACTCCAGTAATCTTGCATGACAAAAAAATTATCAGAACAAAAACGGTTAAATATCAGCCAAACCCTTCAAGTAGCCTTTGCGCTCAAGCCACTCGGCCTGCTGCGGACTGTACCTCCAGAGTATGTCCCCCCGCTCGTGGGACTGCACTTCCCAAGGTTGAATCAAAACGATGTCGCCTTCCTTAATCCAGATGCGCCTTCTTATTTTTCCGGGAATCCTGCACAAGCGCGTCTTTCCGTCAGTGCATTTGATGGACATTTTTCTGTCTCCCAGAAGCTGCTCTACTTCTCCGAGGAACTGGCCTCTTCGCGGGGTTCGGACTCTGATGATTTCAGTCTCGCCCGTCGGCTTCTGCACGACTTCTTGGCCTTCCTCAAGAAGCTGTTCGCTGTCACCCATGCTTATTTATTGTCTTCTATATTAATAACATGTCCCTTTTCAGTGAGCTGAAATCAAGGAACGTTGACGGCATAGACGGACTCTACACCATAATCGCGCAGGACTCTAAGACTAACGAAGTCTTGATGGTGGCTTACGCCAACCGGGAGGCGCTTGAGAAGACTCTTGCGACCGGCAAGGCACATTATTTTTCCACAAGCCGCAAAAAAATTTGGCTTAAGGGCGAGTCTTCAGGGCACGTGCAGAAGGTGAGTGAAATACTCGTCGACTGCGACGGAGACGCGATAGTCTACAAAATCACGCAGGAGGGCGGGGCATGCCACACCGGCTACCGAAGCTGCTTCTACAGGAAGGTTTCCGGAGACTCCCTTAAAGTCGTCGGAGAAAAAGTCTTCGACCCCACTAAAGTCTACTGAGACTGCGTGTTCAGCTTAAGGCTGTCCTTGATTTCGTCTATCACCACCTTAGGGTCCTTGTGGTAGCGCTGGAAGAAGTTGATTACGCCGGTGTTGTCTCGGATTCCGCGTTTTATCATGTACTCCAGAATCTTCTGGCGGACGTAAATTTCCGCGTTAAGTCTCTTGTTGCTTATGCCGCATTGTTTCGCTATCTTCTCCTTAAGGAGTATCGGAAACTCTGTTCTGACGACTTGGTCGGTCTGCACATCCCACTTGTATATCGGACCAAGCTGCACTACATCCTTCTCTATGCCAGAAATCTCAGCGACCTCGGTAACCCTCCGTATGGTGCCCTTGTTCCTGTCAAATATCTTGTTCATGACAACCATAAGTTCAATCAAGGGAATCATGCGTATTGGAACGCTCATCGGAGCGTCCATAAGCCTTATAGTAGTCTCCCTCGCGTTGTTGGCGTGTATCGTGCCCATGGAGCCGTTCAAGCCGATGTCCATCGCAACCAAAAGCGTTTCAGCTTCAGGACCCCTGACTTCTCCGACAATCACCCTGTCCGGGCGCATCCTAAGCGAGTTTTTGACGAGCGAGTGCATGTCCAATTGAGTCGTCTCCTCCATGAAAACATAGGGCGTCGCCTCCATCGGAACCCAGTTTTCCATGAAACTGAAGTTCAACTCCAACGTGTCCTCTACTGTGACAACCCTCTCAGTCTTGGGAATGAACATCGCCAACGCGTTAAGCAGCGTCGTCTTACCGCTTCCGGCGCCGCCCGCAATAATCATGTCAACCGGCTTCAAACCCAAGCCTTCAACGCAAACCCACAGGAATGCCGCAAGCTCGGAGTTCAACGTGTTCAACTCAATCAAATCGAGTATGGTGTATGGCACCCTCTTAAACTTTCTTATCGTTATCGCAGGACCATAGGGCGCCGCCGGCGAAACAGCGACGTTAGCCCTGCTCCCATCCGGCATGTGCGCGTCCAACAGCGGCTTTTTCTCGCTCAAGTCCCTGCCCGCGTATTTTGTCAGCCAAGATATTATGTTTTCTATTGAGTCGCGGGTGTCGCACTGCAGGTTTGTGACGCACATTCCGTGCTCGCGGTGGAACACGAAAATCGGCGTCTTTATGCCGTTTATCATGATTTCCTCAAGCTTCTCATCCCGCATGAGGTCCCCTATGATGCCGTAGCCCAAAAACACTTCGTCCATGATGATTGACACCATACTATCCACGTTTTTGCCGGACACACCCTGACCATTAAGCTGCTCCGCAAGATAATTCTTCAAGAACGCTTCTTTTTCGCCGGAAGTCTTAAGCGCCTCAAGGTCTTTCATAATCTTTTTTAAGTCTCCGACCAGGCTTCGGGGGTCGCTCAGAATCTTCTTTTCGGCGTCAGAGAATTCGGGGCGGAAAACAACGTACCTTGGCAGCTCATAGTCTTCAGTCTTGACTACTTTCACGTTCCCGTAGGAGTCGATGACTTCAGGACACATTATGCTTACCTATTAAACTAACGCTTTAAAATACGCTCTCACGCACCAGCCGCTTGCGCGATGGCTCGGTAGCATGACAGCCGCCTGCTCGTGTTTTTTATCATACCGCATAGTGTGTCGTCATGAGAGTAGTATGCGATGTTCCAGTAACAGTAGTCGACTCTCTTAGCGTCAGTGAACGACGGGCACATGCTGTCTTCTCTCATGTAGACTGCCGTGGAATACAAACAGCCTTCCAGCCTGCTGGCGTCAACCATCTTATAGCATCCTGCGGCGCCTTCCTTCATGAGATCGTCTCCTTCGTTGATCGCGTACGTCAGGTAGCCGAGTGTTGACGCCATCATAACCGCGAGCAGGCTGAACAGCAGTTTCCGCATTACTTTGTTGTCTGAAAGCAGGCTGTAGGTTATGCTTATACTGCAGATTAACGCCTGTGGAGTAGCTGATTCTCATCACTGCCGGTGTCACGACCAAGAACTTCCCTATTAATCTCTTATCCTAGCTTCATGCGGCACAAAGTGTATGAACTGCACAAAGTGTTCCAAGTCCTATCAGATCTGTCCCATTCGCTCTAGCACCCCCATTGAAACTAGAGCTGCGAAGATAGTAGTTATGATAACTATACTCCATAAACTAGCATTCGAAAAATCTGTCCAGTTCTTATCCATATAAGCTCGGTATCGTTGTACAAGGTGTATCAT
>CAZKCF010000075.1:0-4443 GCA_964551365.1 uncultured archaeon | reverse complement strand
GTGGACTTACTATAGCCGTTATCCTTCAAGAAGGCGCTTATGTCCTTTTTGGTCACGCGTTCTTTTTCCAACACGAGTTTTATCAACTCTGATGCTACTGTGTGGTAAGTGGGCTGGTATCTCCTGGGGAAGACAAAGTCTACGACGTCTTCAACACTCCATATGACGGTCTTCTCCAGCCCTCCCTTGTCCCTGACTTCCCTGCTGTAGTGGCTTGGAAGCCACATGCTTTCGCCTGCTGGAATACCATGCGAGACCGGCAGTTTAGGGTTAGGGTTGCCTCGCTTAGCCATAAGAAAACTATTAACTCGCGCGACTAAAAAACAACATAGGATGAGGGGTTTATCATGGGCTGGACGGGGTTCGGACCCGCGACCACCCGGTTTCTCTGCTTTACGCTGTGCGTTCAACACAGAGTGAGCCCTTGTGGGGCGAGCGTAAAAGCCGGGTGCTCTACCAAGCTGAGCTACCAGCCCAGAAGCAAATTACCGCTGATTTTTCTTGGAATAACAATATAGCATATTTGCTTATAAATAACGTTGATTGTGTTTCGGCGTCTGCCGTTGGCGTTCTGCACTTAGCTCACAACCGTTTCGTTCTTATAGTCTGGCTACGATAATAGTAACGATTTACAATGCGTGTTGGGGCAAGTAAGTCAGCTAGGCTCCTAGGCAGCATGCAGGGGGTTGGAGTTGACGCTAGCAGGAAAGAGATTACTCAAAGCACCGGCCTCACCAGCAGCGGTGGCGGCCTTTTAGGAGGCTCCAGAGGCAGCCTGCTTGGAGGCAGCATGGTCGACAAGAAGTATGAGGAAGAGCACGACACCATAGAATCTAAGAAAAGCAGAAAAAAGGACTTTTTCAGCCGGATTCAAAAAAAGTAGCTGCACGTTTTATGGACTTCGATTCTAAACAAAAGAGGTTAATACACCAGCTTGTTTCCGAAGGCTACATCCACACTCCCCCCGTTGTTGAAGCAATGTCCCGCGTGCCAAGACACCTCTTCGTGCCACCCCACATCATGGAAAGCGCGTACGAAGACCATCCGTTGCCTATAGGAAGCGACCAGACCATATCCGCGCCCCACATGGTCGGCATAATGACTGAGGCGCTTGACGTCCGAAGAGACAGTCGAGTGCTTGAGGTGGGCGCCGGAAGCGGCTATCAGGCTGCTGTTTTGGCTGAAATAGCGCGTGACGGATTAATATATTCTGTGGAACGTATCCCAGAGCTTGTCTTATTGTCTATCAGGAACCTGCGTCGCTGCGGATACTCTAATGTTAGCGTAGTTCAGGGTGACGGCACGCTAGGTTACCCTAAGGAGGCGCCGTACGACAGGATTATTGTCACAGCCGGTTCGCCTAAGGTGCCTGACGCGTTGGTCGGGCAGCTTGCTGAATGTGGCAGTCTTTTGATTCCTGTTGGCGGCAGGTTTTGTCAGGAGCTTTTGCGGGTGGAAAAAAAGGGCGGCGGTGTTGTTGTGTCTAATCTTGGCGGCTGTGTTTTTGTGCCGCTTGTTGGAGACGACGGCTGGTAGGCTTTTACTCCGTTATTCTTATTTTGGAGCCTACTGTTATGTTGTGTTCTATTGTGTAGTTTGCGTTGACTTCCAGGACATAGGCTGCTTTTTCTTTGCTGGAGTACGTTGGGCAGGCGTCTGTGTCGCATGGCATTGCGTTCTCCTCTATCTGAACGACTTCGTTGTTTTTGTTAATCCATATTATGTCCAGTGGGAAACGCATGTTTTTCATCCAGAAGTTCTGGTAGCCTTCATCTGGGAACGAGAACAGCATCCCCCGGTCTTCCGGAATATCCTCCCTATACATAAGGCCTAAAGCCACATCATCCGGCTCTGTGACGACCTCAACTTTCACACAACTTCCGTCTTCAAAACACGCATGATTGTACTCGCCGACGGTTATGCAGCCTGCGGCAGAAAACAATAACATTAGCGCTATGCAGCCTGTTTTTAGGTCAGACATTTGACTTCAAGTCAGTTATGATGAGTTTAGCCACGTTGACTTTGCTTACCGGCGTCTCCAGCGTGTTCGTGGAAACAACCCTGTCTACGACGCCCTTAAATTGTTCTATACCCTTGAGGAAAAGCCCGTGAACGCAGCCGACATTTATGCTGTTTGGCTTCCAGTCCCTGATGACTTTCGCCGCCTCGACTATTGTCCCCCCAGTCGAGATGATGTCATCCAACATTATCACATCCTTGCCCCTGACGTCAAGCTTCTTGTCTTCAATCACAACCTTCTCCCCAGAAACCCTCTTCTTAGACAAGTGGTTGAACTCGCAGTCAAGCTGCTCAGCAGCCCTCTTAGCATAAGCAAGAGAACCCTTGTCAGGCGCGATGACGGTTGGTTTGCTTACTTTGCCCTTAAAGTAGTCTACTAGCGCGGGCGTTGCATCTATGTTCCTCAAGACTATGTTGTGGTACGCGAACCTGCCTGGCTCGTTGTTGAAGTGACAGTTGACCGTTGTTATGTCATCAGCCAGCTCGTCGATAATCCTGAGCACCGTCTTAGCGCTAATCGGCTCGCCGCTGGCGAACATCTTGTCCTGACGCATGTACGTCAAGTACGGGGTAACGCAGTGTATCATCTTCGCCTTGTTTTCGCGAAGCGCGTCAAGAAGCAGTATCAAACCAACTAGGTCGTCGCTTGTTCTTATAGAGCGTATGACCGCGCAGTCTTTGCCTTTCACGTCGCTGAGGACTCTCATGTAAAGTTCGCCGTCTGGGAACTTCTTTGACTCAATTTTGCCTACATCAGCATTCATCTGCTTGGCCGTCTCCCACCCCAGTCCGCCGGCTTCGGTTGCGCCGAATACAATCATGTTTATATATTTGAGAATTTGCTTATAAGCGTCTCTCTTTTCCAGCGAGTTTCGCCTTCTCCACCACAAGATGGCCTGACTGTCCATCCCACTTGATGCGCGTTTCCTCCAACATAATCCTCTTTTTGAAGAATGGAGTATCCAAGACTGTTGTCTCGTATTCTCCTCCTTCGCCTGCCACGTGCACCCCGTATTTTTTGTTTAATTCAATCAAGTCTCTGATGCATTGTCCGTCTATTCTTCTACCAACCCACTCCCTGCCTAAGCCGTATGCTGAAACGCCTGAAAAAATAATCTCGAATCCGGCATCAATCATGCTTTCCATCAACTTAACAGGATTCTTATGCCAGAGTGGCGTGAAAGACCTCAAGCCCAGTCGAGCTGAAATACCTTCCAAGCGTGTTCTCTGGTACTCTGAGGCTATTGCGCCCGAAACAAAGCCGTCGACCTTAAAGCCTCTTACGGCTTCCTCAAGTTCGCGGACTTCTGTTTCCTCCACTCCAGACACGATTTTTTCAACAAGAGGTATGCCGGCGGCCTTAGCCTGAAGCCCGGCTAAGTTAATGCAGGGCACGTGAAACATGAAACTGTCTTCTCTTTCAGGCTTGACGTTCAACAAAGTAACCACATCCCACCCCTGATTCAAAGCCCAATACAGCGCGTAATTACTGTCTTTGCCGCCGGAGTAAAGTAAAATGACCTTCATCTCTAAGAAGATTGTGTCGCGTCCGTATTAATTACGCGCTCTTCAATAAACTTTTTTTCCAACAAAACGTATTCCCCCTTTTTTATCTTAAGGTCTTTCAGTCTGAGCGAGCCTATCATCGTCCTCTCAAGCTTCAACACCTCTTTGCCTAAGGCGTTGAACATCCGCCGCACCTCACGCTTCCTACCCTCGAAAACATCCACGCTAAGCCTCATCATGTCGCCTTTTCTCGCGCGTATTCTGCAGCCTTTCGTCTGGTATTTTGTGACGACGCCGTTTTCCTCCAAGTCTATGATCACGCCGGACTCGAGTTTCATAATATCCTCTTCCGTCACCGGCTTGTCAAGCAACACATCATAGGTTTTCTTTATCTTGTTTTTCGGGTTGGTTATCCGGGAGCCTAAGAAGCCGTCGTTTGTGAGAACCAGCAGACCCGAAGTGTCTTCATCCAATCTGCCGACGCAAAAAAGCGTGTTCAATGTTTTGTCGTCAAAATTCTTGTCTCCTGCAAACAACTCGAAAACGCTTTTCTTGTTATGCTGTCTATCATACTCACTGAGCCTTGAAGACAAGTAACCGTCAGGCTTGTTCAAAACAACATACGTGTTCACAACTATCGGCTCCAACAGCGCATCATTCCAGAAAACAGTTTTTTTGCCCGGCTTCAACTGGTAACGGGGGTTGACAACAACCGTGCCGCCAACCTTAATCTCCCGGTTTCTCAGCGCGTTCAAAACATCCTTCTTGCTTTCGAACGCGCCCGTCCTGCTTAAAAACTGGTGCAAGTAAACCTTCATCCTAAAAAAACGGGAAAATGTTTTTAATCTGACGGACTATCACTCAAATCCTAAAGAGATTATCCCCTATCGTTCAGTGCTACTGAGCGAAGCGAATGTA
>CAZKCF010000074.1:3847-4486 GCA_964551365.1 uncultured archaeon | reverse complement strand
TCCTCAAGCTGGGGTGGCTATCCATACTTGAAAGCGTCTCGAACACGCGGAAGGGCGGGCAGGGGTTGAGGACTGAGAAAAGGTTCAACAAGAACGTGAACAAGACACTCTTCCAGAAATACGCGATGATGCTGGAGGACCTCACACAGAGAGTAAACCAACGGCAACGCAAAACCAGCGCCAAAGTGTACTGTGACTCCGTGCTTGATGCAGCGGATAAAATGGAGGATGATTCAGTCGACGTTGCAGTAACTTCGCCGCCTTACCCCAACTGCTTCGACTATTTGGGGATATACAAAATCGAGTTGTGGATGGGAGACTTCGTAAAATCGAGAGAAGACTTGGACGCCATAAACGCTAAGGCAATAAAATCGCACCCCAACATGCCGCTGAAAAGACGCGGAAAATGCGGGAGCAGGCATGTTATGGAGTCACTCAACAGCATCATCAACAGGATTCCGAAAGCACACATGTGGGACAGGAGGATACCTTACATGCTGAGGGGGTACGTTGACGACATGTCGGAGACAACCGAGTTGCTTTACAGGAAACTGAAGGCTGGCGGCGTTTGTGCTATGGTCGTCGGTAACGTGAGCTACGGTGGAGCAGTGATTCCCGTGGACTTGATTTTAGCCCAAC
>CAZKCF010000074.1:0-3837 GCA_964551365.1 uncultured archaeon | reverse complement strand
GGCATTGGACGCGGGATTCAACAACGCGGAAGTCAGGGTTGCGCGGCTTCTGAATCCGGAGTTGAGTAAACAGCAGCTTGACGCCGGCGGCAGATACCTCAGGGAAAGCGTGATTGTGATGAAAAAATAGGTTAAACCCTGTTTCTGAAAGTCACCTGTTTTAACGGCTTCTTGTTTTTTGGCGACGGTTTTTCCGCAGGATATCCTGCAGGAACCAACGAAACAAGCGCATACTCCGCCGGCACATTAAGAAGCTTTCTTACGTCTTCCGCATACTTCTTTTTGTCACCCGCAACCCAACACGACCCCAAATCATGCGCACTACAAGCTAGGATTACGTTCATGGTAGCCGCGCACCCGTCTTCAAGGTAATACTTCTCGCTTTTGATGCAGAATACTGTGAAACACGCTGGGGCTTCGGCTATGAACTTCCCGTAGTCAGTCATAGAAGCAAGCTGCTTCAGCAAAAGTTTGTCGGTGACAACGCCGACAAGCCACGGCTGCTCGTTCCTTGCCGTGGGCGCAAGAACCGCGCACGCTAGTATGTCGTCGATGATTTCTTGGGGGACATCTTCTTTCGCGTATTTTCTTATGCTACGCCGGAGTTTAATCAAATCGGTTGGGTTCAATTTGGGGGGGATTATTTTGAGCCGACTTGCCCGTAACAGTAGTTTCTCGACAACTCGTCGGTTATTTCATCGCAGATGCTTGTGTTGTTTTTCGCCACAGCGACGTTAGAGTAGCAGGAATTCCTGCGGCTCTCAGTCAAAACGCTGGCACAGATGCTGGGTTTCTGCAATTCCAGCGCAGCGTTGCTGTAGCACGAGTCCCTGAGGTTCAGGTCCATGCTGCTGCATTTAGACACGTACGCATTGGAGTCAATTGTTGTTGTGGTGAATTCCTTGCGCGGCGGCGTGATGCAGCCGACTGCAGAGAGTATGAGCATGCAGCAAAGGGGAGCCAGTAGGATACGATAGTTCATGTTAGTAATTCCCCTCAGGAGTATAAATTTAACGTGAGGGGAATATAATTAGTGGCCTCAACCGATTTTGAAAGAATAATCAGGACGCTGAAATCCCACGCGAACCCGAAGAACGTTGAAGGCATGGCCCGCTACGGAATAAACCCGAAAAACACGCTGGGAGTGAGCATCCCAGTGCTCAGGAAAACCGCCAAAGAAGTTGGAAGAAACCACGCGCTTGCTCTAAAGCTTTGGGGCAGCAGAATACATGAAGCGCACATTCTAGCTGCTTTTGTCGACGACCCAGAGGAAGTGACTGAGGCGCAGATGGAACACTGGGTTTTGGACTTCGACAGCTGGGACGTGTGCGACCAAGTGTGCATGAACTTGTTCTGGCAGACGGGCGTTGCTTACAATAAGGCAGTCGAGTGGAGCAAGAGCGATGAGGAGTTCGTAAAGCGCGCGGGATTCGCTCTCATGGCTGTTTTAGCGTGGAAGGACAAGACTGCAGGAGACGAGAAATTCGAGAAGTTCCTGCCGCACATCAAGCGAGCGGCAACCGACGAACGAAACTTCGTCAAAAAAGCAGTCAACTGGGCGTTAAGGCAGATTGGCAAAAGAAATCCCCGACTGCGCCGGAAGGCGATAAAATGCGCCAAACAGATGGTTGGAACAGACTTCAAGAGCGCGCGTTGGGTGGGCAAAGACGCCTTGAAAGAGCTTGAAAAAGAGTAAGCTAATGGTGTAGGTGCACTCTAAGCTTAAGCCTGCGCTCCAGGTTTTGTATGCTGAGCAACGACAAGTGTATTTCCATCGCAGTCAGACCTAGGAGAACCATCGCCCCGCCGACAATCTGGTAGAGTTCGAGTTTTTCTCCGAGGAAAAACGCCGCGAATATTGTCCCAAAGACGGGTATGCTTATGGACGCGAGCCCGACATTCGACGCGGACGTGTGCTCTAGGGCGCTGTACCACAATAGTTGGGCGAGTATTATGCCGAAGACTGCGAGGCCAAGCAAGTATAATGGTATTTCCTGAACAACGTTTATTTGGGATATGTCGTGGAAAGCGATGAGTACCAGCACCAGGCCGCCGATTATGTTTCTTGCGGCCACAAGAACCTCGGGGGGAATATGCTGCAGATACTTTTTCATCAACACCGCGGAAGAAGCCCACATGAACGCTGCGCCCGCTACGTAGAGGTCGCCGGGCATGAAACTGTAGCCGAGCATGAAACCGCGCGTGAATATGACAAGCAGGCCAGACACCATAAGCACTGAACCAAGCAGCTGGTGTACGCTCCACTTTTCCTTGAGAAACAGCCAGGCGAACAACGCTATCAACATCGAATTCGACCGCCCGATGATGAGAGTGTTTGCGACGGAAGTCGTCTTAAGCCCCATGAAATAAAAGAGCGGCCCGAAGACGCCCACCATGCCGGCAGTCAAAAGAACGAGCAAAACATCATGCCTGCTTAAAGTAGTTATCTCACGGATCTTATGCGCCACGTCCATGACCAGTAGGAGTACCACCCCCGCAGAAAGGGAGCTTAACGCAGCCAGAGCCAGCGGACTCATGTACAAGAGCAGCGTTTTCTCGAACACTGGCGCGAGGCCGAAAAAAGAGCATGATAGTATTGCGATCGTGATGCCTTTCAACGTAAGCCACCTGTATCAATATGTGAGCTGGGTTAAAAATAGCTGCCGGTTAGGGCTTTTTTATTGACATTAAAGTAAATGATTTTAGAGGAGGCCTCCATTTTATGCTGAACACTACATTTGTCGTACAGTCTTTCGTCACGCTCTTCCTCATCGTCGACTCCGTGGGAAATGTCCCCATTTTTATAGCCCTCATTGAAAAGTTCAGCGAACGCGACCGGGTTTACATGGTGAAAAAATCCGTCTTCATTGCGGCAGCAGTGTTGTTGATTTTCACCTTGCTTGGCAACATAATCTTCAGCATGCTTGGAGTAAGCATGTACTCCTTCCAGATAGCAGGGGGGATACTGCTTATGATAATATCCATAGAAATGCTGTTCGGCAGAAAAAGCAGGACCGAGATGTCCGAGGAAATCCTCACCGAAGAACGCGAAGACCTGACCATAACGCCCATGGCAGTGCCGCTGCTGACGGGTCCGGGAGCAATAACCAGCGGAATAATGCTTTTCAACATCGCGGCAAACCCGGTCGACAAAATAACACTTGTGATGATAATACTGGTTGTTTTCCTGCTGTCGTACATAATACTCGCAAACTCCAACCTGATTTACAGGATACTCGGAAAAACCGGCACCAAAGTAGTAATACGACTAATGGGGCTGATGCTGTCCGCAATAGCAATACAATTCATAATAACCGGCGCCAAGGAAGCGCTTCCTGTCTTAAGGTGAGGGTTATATACGCTGCGGTTTAATACATTAGAGGGAGGTTTAAGATGAACAAGAAAGTCCTCTGGGCGATAATTATCGTGGCTGTTTTATTGGCCGCATCTTTTATGCTAAGCGGCAGCAAGAAGACGCAGGAGTCCATAAAAGTCTCCGGTGCGTGGGCTCTTTATCCTATGGTGGTTAAGTGGGCTGAGGAGTACCAGAAAGTCAACCCCAACGTCAAGATTGATGTTTCAGCTGGAGGAGCCGGCAAGGGCATGGCCGACGCCTTAAGCGGCTTAGTCGACATAGGCATGGTTTCGAGGGACATCGACCCCTCAGAAGTTGAGAAAGGCGCGTTCGCCATAAGAGTCGTCAAAGACGCTGTGGTTCCGACGATGAACAAGAACAATCCCGTCGCATCGGAAGTCAAAACCAAAGGCGTAAAGAAGAAACAGTTTGAGGGAATCTTCGTTTCAGGCAACATAACAATGTGGGGGGAAGTCGTCGGG
>CAZKCF010000073.1:0-4508 GCA_964551365.1 uncultured archaeon | reverse complement strand
GCATGTTTATCCCGGCGTCAAAACTTGCGGGAGCATATCGCCGCGACAGACAGATGCGCGCGGGCCTGCCAATAGGAGCCATAATGTGCACATACGCCCTCGAACTTTACGACAGCCGCATATGGCCTGACAGGAAAGATATGGCAGCGGTAGTGGAAAGCTCAAAGTGCATCGCAGACGCAGTCCAGATAATTGCACACTGCACAGCGGGCGGCGGCATGAAGGTCATAGACTACGGCAAGTATGCGATAACGCTTTTTAACAGAACCAACGGCAAGGGCGTTCGGGTTTTTTTGGACGCTGAAAAGTTAAAATCTTGCGCCAACATACACAATTGGTTTTTTCGGAAAAAGTCAAAGGAGGATCTTCCTGCAGACGTTGTTATCAATGAGGTGATAGCATCAGGCAGAAGTATTCTGTCGCATAATCTGGTACACGTTGACCTGCAAACAGTCGAAGAACTTCCAAAAAACTTTCCTATAAGGGTATGCGACAAATGCGGGGAGGCTTTCCCGTCAAAGGATGAAGGAGTCTGCAGGGGTTGCACGGAAGGCTACTACGAAAAACTGTAGGGTTGATTAATAAATAGGAGCATATTATTATACGGTGTTGTAGGATGTCGTCAAAAAACAATATTGCAGGCATTATCTTTTTCGGCTCAATGTGGGGCATGCTGGAGGCAACACTTGGGGCGATACTGCACATCACGCACCTGCCTTACACTGGCGCAGTAATGTTCGGGATAGGCGCACTGTTGATGTCGACTGGGCTAAGAGTTTATAAGCCGGAAAACGCCGTTGGCTTTACGTTAAGCATGGGTTTGGTCGCGTCGTCCATAAAGGGCTTGAACGTGCTTTTGCCGGGCGAGATAATGACGTTCCTTGTTGTGTTACGACCAATGATGGCGATAATAATCGAGGCGTTAGGCTATGGCTTGGCTGCCTCACTCATGAAACAAGGCTTCTACGCGGGCAACAAAACAGGCGCGGCAGCAGCCGCGTTGGGGTCGTATTTGGGTTACGGCGGCTTCGCCTTAGTCTTCACGTACCTGCACTTGGGTTCAAATTACTGGCTCGACAAGACGCTTGCAGAACTTTCAGGCATAATCGCAGTCGAAGGCTCGGTAAGCGCATTGTTTTGTGTTCTAACGACACTCTTGGGTTTCAGGACTGCGGAAGCCGTCAGGATACTGCAAAAGCGTTTGGAAAACTCCATGTTCTTTTATCCCACGTTAACGCTAGCGGTCATCGGCTGCTGGATTGTGGGCGCGCTCTGGTGAACATGAACATCCTTTTGACTGGAGGAGTTGGCGGCGGCAAGACTACAGTCTGCCGTAAGATTCTTTCACGATTAGAGCAAAACAGCGTCAAATGCGGCGGCGTGCTGGGAGATAACTTCACGCAGGACGGAGTCAAATCCGGCATAGACGCGTTAAACATAAAATCGAAAAAAACAAGTCCGTTGGCGAGGCTGAAGAAAAACTCAACGGTCAGGGGATTCGACACACAAAAATACCGGATCAGCGCCGACGGCATAGAGTTCGTGGCAAAAGCGCTTGAGGACGCACTAGAGTGCGACGTTATTTTCGTGGACGAAGTGGGTCCGCTGGAAATGAAAAAACAAGGCGTAATTAATGCGCTGGAGAAGGTTATGGAGTATGGCGCAAACAAGGTTGTTGTTGCTAGGCGCAAGTACGTAAGCAAAATCTTGAAGATGTTTCCTGACAAAGGATTCATGGTCTTCGACGTTTCAAAGAAAAACCGAGACACACTGCCGGAGGAGATAACAAAGCTTATTGAAAATGAGGTTTCGCGCTAGGTTCTTTCAAGACGGCAGATTCGAGGACACGGAAGTGGATGTGTCTCAGGAGGAGCTTGTTACAGTATACTTGAACAGCCTGAAGTTTATCTCGTTGTTCGTGCTGCCAAGAGACCTCATAGAGCTTGCTGTAGGCTTTGTTGTAACCGAAGGCATCGCAGAATACGATGAAATCATTGGGGTGAGCGTTGACGGCAACAGAATCAACGTCGCCCTGAAGAGCAAGCAGAACATTGACCTTCTGACTGAACTCAGAAGCTCGGGGTGCAGCGGGGTAATACAACCTAACCCGCCGCCAGTTAACTCAAAAAAGACGTTCAATGCTGGTGCAATAGTAAAGTCCCTCAACAGCTTGGACAAAAACGCGGTCGAGTGGAAGCGTACCGGAGGAACGCACACCGCATGCCTGATGGACGACGTAGGCCGCTGCCTAAAGTCTTTTGAAGACGTGGGCAGACATAACGCCTTAGACAAAGTGGTTGGGTGGGCGAAAACTGAAAAACAAACGCTTGACGACAAGTTCGTGCTGTTCAGCGGGAGGCTATCAAGCGGCATAGTATCCAAGGCCGCCAGAGCCAGAATCCCAATGGTTGTATCAAACACTTCAGCATTGTCCAAGGCAATCGAAGTCGCCGAAACGCTCAACATAACGCTGGTCGGCTTTGCGCGTCAGAACAGGCTGACAGTGTACGCTGGCAGTTGGAGAGTGCTCAGCTGAGTTTTTAACACAGCATGCTTAAGGTTAATAGAAGGTGATGCTGATGAAAGGCAAAGAACACTGCGCACACAAGAAGGAGGACAAATGCAGTCACCCTGAGGTCGGCGGCGGGATTGTAACCGAGAAACACAACTGGCATTGCAGCCCAGTCTGCGGATACCACAAACCCAAAGACAAAAAGTAGGGGACTACGCACCGGTAATCTTGTACACTACGTCACCAGAGCGTACTTTATCTGTTACTTTTATTCCCACAGACTGTCCTCTCTTCGCTACCTGAACGGGAGTTTTGTCTATCTGGATGGAATCCGCAGTCTGCTGTACGTTGGTGGTAGCCCCCTCAATGCTTATCCGGTCGCCAAGGTTTAGGTCTCCGTCAGTAAGCCTTATTGCCGCAACACCCACTTTCGAGAAGTAACTGAAAACTTCGCCGAGCTTTTGTTTACCGACCATCAGAATCACCCAGTTAATACTGAGTTTAATAATAAAAAAACTACAGTTGCTCGACCAACTTCACAAGAGCCTCGATTTTCCCCGCAGGCATGAGGTGCACCCCCGCGACCCCCATTTTCTTAGCCTCATCAATCAATTCCGCCGCAATATTGACGCCCTCCTCAACAGGGTTCGCCGCATTCTTTATCCTCAAACCAGTTTCCTCGGAAATAACAACGCCCGGCATGCCGCGCAAAAACTTCACCATGCCGTAGTCGTACAACGGGACGATGCTCATTGAAACCGTGCTTCGGTCGTCAACGCCAAGAAGCTGCTCATACTTATTGAAAAAACCCTCCAACAGCGAAGACTCGAAAACAGCCTGAGTCTGCACGAAATGAGCGCCAGCATTCAGCTTCCGCCTCATCTTGTAGATTTCAGGCTCAATCGGATTCACTCCAGGCGCCATGGCGCAGCCGATGAAAAAGCTTGTTTTTTTGTTGAGTTTTTTGCCGGCGAGGTCGTGTCCCTCGTTCATGCCTACGATGGTTTTGACAAGAGATGCTGAATCCAAGTCAAAGACGGGCTTCGCATTAGGGTGGTCGCTTGTCTTGGCTTTAGGGTGGTCGCCGGTCAAGGCGAGAACATTCTCGATTCCAAATGCCGCTGCGCTAAGCAGGTCGGCCTGCAACGCGAACATGTTTCGGTCGCGGCATACCATCTGGAACACCGGCTCCATTTTGTTCTGCTGTAGTATGATGCTTGCTCCAAGGGAACTCATCAGCATTATGCTGCCGGGAATGTCAACAACATTTATCCCATACAGCTTGTTCATGAGCGGCTTCATGACTTCCATCTCATGGTAGAAGGCCGTCAAGTCCGAGCCCTTCGGCGGAGCTATCTCGCCAGTCGCAATAAACCTTTTCCCGAAGTTTTCAGAGAGTTTGCTCATTTAGTTCACCCTCGGCATCCGAACATTGAGGAAAACATCAAGCTTCCTGAGCCTCTTGGCCTTCTTGTATATCAGAACCCAAACGCACGGCACATCAGCTACCTCACACATGCCGTCGTGTACGCCACCACACGGCCCATTCAACAACGATTTCGCGCACCGTGTTCTAGGACACAAGCCGAACGTCAAATCTAGGACGCAGTCTCCGCAGCCTGAACAAAACTCCCTCAACACGTAGTCTTTGTCCACGGCGCCGATGAATTTCGTGTTCAGTCCGGGGATGACTGTCGCTGTCGGATATTTTTCAGCAATCAATTGGACTCCAGCACCGCAGCCCAGTGAGACCACAACATCGGATTCCATGACCTTTTTCTTCAATTCGTCCAAGAATTCTGGCTCGCACTGGCGTTTGACGACAACAGTAGTTATTTTAACCGGCTTTTTCCCACCGCTTAAAGACAACTTGAGGAGGGACGCAAGTTCTTTCGCTTCTTTTTCCCCACCAACCTTCGACACAGTAGTGCACGTGCCGCATCCTACGACAAGCACCCTCGTTGCCCCCTTAAGGCGCTCCTTAAGCGCTTCAAGC
>CAZKCF010000072.1:0-4653 GCA_964551365.1 uncultured archaeon | reverse complement strand
AGGGCGTTAAGCTCTTTCATAATCCTCTGCGGTTTAATAGGCTTGCTGTCGTAGTCGTAGAATGGCGCATACTCTTTTTTGAGCGTCTTGACTCTGTTGTTCCACTCGGTTTTTCCACCAACCTTAAGCTTGCCGACGGTTTTTATGAGATTCTGTAGAACAAGCTTCGCGTCGCCGACGATAGGTATCTCAACACCAACGTTTTTCCCAATCTCCGATGCGTCAACATCAACGTGGATGATTTTAGCATTAGGCGCGAAATACTTGACGTTGCCTGTAACCCTGTCTGAAAAACGTATGCCGATGGCGAGCAAAACGTCGGCTTCGGTAACCAAAATGTTTGCGGCCTTTCTGCCGTGCATGCCCACCATGCCCAATGCCAGCGGATGGTCTTCAGAGATGCAGCCTTTGCCCATGAGGGTGGTGGCGACCGGAATATTGAGCGAAGTTGCTAGTGAAACAACCTCCCTGCTTGCGTTCGATATTATGACGCCTCCGCCGGCTATGATTACCGGGCGTTCAGCATCCATAAGCATTTTAGCCGCGCTGTTAATTTGTTTTGGGTGGCCTCCGCTTTCAATGACCTTGTAGCCTAGGAAATCCACTTCACTGGGGTAAGCGAATTTTTTAATCAGCCTTTCCTGCTGGACGTTTTTCGGCAGGTCAACTAGGACTGGTCCAGGCCTTCGCGTAGACGCTATGGTGAACGCTGATTTTATGACTCGGGGTATGTCGTCTTGGTCTGTGACTTGGAAGTTGTGTTTGGTTATGGGCATTGTTATGCCTATGATGTCTGCCTCCTGGAACGCGTCGTTTCCTATCATAGATGTCGGAACCTGCCCCGTCAAGGCGACCATTGGCGTTGAATCCATGTAAGCGTCGGCTATGCCTGTGACAAGATTTGTAGCTCCCGGACCAGACGTGGCCATACAGACTCCGACTTTTCCTGAAGCCCTGGCGTAACCTTCGGCTGCGTGAGCGGCACACTGTTCATGCCTCATCAATATGTGCCTTATATTCTTGTTGTCATACAAGACGTCGTAGACCTCCATTATCTGCCCGCCCAGTATGCCGAACATGTGTTTTACGCCTTCTTCTTCAAGAGACTTCACTAACGCTTCAGCACCTTTCATTTTCCCAAATACTATACTAATTAACTGCTTTTCCTTAAATAACTAACGTTATGGACGAAACGCCGGATACTCTGTCCACAATGAGTTCTTCAGACTTTGAGGATTTAGCTTCAAAATTCCTTTCCGCGCTAGGCTATGAGACCGAGTCCATAAGCGTTGAGCAAGACACTTTGTTCGTGAAGACTCACTCGCCAGACCATCTGGAAAAAATATCATTGTTTGCGTTCTACCGAACCAAACGGAAGGTCGGCGCATCAGCCTTGAAGGGACTGCATGCTAACCTAATCGAAGGCAACATTCCAGAGCTCACGGTCGTGTCTCTATCAGGGTTCACGAAAGAGGCTCAACAATACGCTTTAAGAAAACCCATAAAACTTATTGACGCTGAAAACTTCCGTTCGGCATTAGCCCGAAACAACATCCTCTCTACTGGACTTAAAGACAAAAAAGAGGTTAAAGTAATGTACTCTTCCGCGTTCGCTTTGGGAATGAGCGAGGATGAAGCCAGAAAATACTTTGAAGGCAGACGACAGAAAAAACTATTCGGCTTCCTTAAACCGGACGAAAATATTGCGGAGTTTTCCGGACACTACGCTCCCGTAGCCGCATTCAACATGAACCGAATAGAGGAAATAGACTCCGGCACAATATCCCGCTTCAAGAAAAGCGCTGAACGCCGGAACACGTTTTTCGTTAACACAAGCACCCTAGAACTGTATTACGTGTACAAAGGCAGCTTCATAAACAAGCCGAGCATCGTCGTTTCTGACATTCTGACCAGAATAGCCGATTTGTCTCCTCAGGAGCTGGGCATACTCTCTAGGATAACAGAGCACGGCAAAATGTCCATCGAATTGTTGAACCAAAAATACCCCACGTACACTGAAGACGGCGTAAACAGCATACTACACCTACAAGCAAGAGGACTAATCGACGTAAGCCCGATGAAACCCGAGTTCCTCTCAACCCTAAGCCTGCCTGAATTCAACAACGACAAATACAACCTCAGAGCCCACATTGCGACCGAAGAGTCAATAGAAACCAACTACCTGGCAGACGCGCCATCACATTCCCCTGAAAAAATAGTGGAGCTGATGAAATCATTTTTCGCTGCCGAAGGCTCCTTTTCAGGGATAACCTACCTCCCATACTACCAATGCAAGTTCGTTGACTCAGAAGGACTCTTCAGATACGAGATTCTCATCCCGCCAAAGTTCATAAAACGCGTTTGAGCTAAGATTTATTTACCGTTGTTCCTTATCTTAATGAATGATTGAGCTACCTGACATACTCGACATCGATGTCTCAGGGTTCGAGCGCCTTATAAAAACCTACGTGCAGAAGATGGAGTTCGACGTAGAGTCTTCTGTCACTTCTTCTGACGGCACCATAAAAATCATCGCCAAGACCACAAACCCCATGGGCGGCAGCATAAAATCCATCATATGGGCGGCGCCATACGAAAAAACAGTTGGCAAAGGCGTGGTGGAGGAGCTGTACGCCGACATGAAAAACAATGGTGCTGTCAGGGCTGCTTTAATAACCACCTCCGACTTCGCTGTTGATGCTGTTGAATACGCCCGCGAGAAGCCAATCAGTTTGGTGAACAAGTACCAGCTTATCGAAAGCTTGGAAAAGAGGGGCATCCTCATTGAGCCGCAGGTTTGGGATTTGCTTGAACAACACGGGCTTACTGAAAGACGATACGGAAGCGAAAAACACTTGTTCATGATGGGCAAAGTCGGCGACGAAGTTGTGGAATACTTCGAGAAAAAAAGGAAAAAGAAAATACCCGGCGGCCGAAGCGAAGTAATCGGAGCAATAAAAAGAAGATACGCTCCCGTGTGCGTCTTCAAGGTAACCTACTCCGAGGGGTTGGACTCGGACGGAAAATCCCTTTCGACAGTAGAGCGCGACGACTTCATGTACATAAACCTCAACAACGCAAATTTGTTCTACATCCAAGAGACAAAAAAATTCATGTCGCCTAAAAAATACGATTTCATGGTATCCGACATAATGGGCAAGATAATGGACCTGCCTGAAGAATCCAAAGAACACCTAACGCACCTGATACAACACGGCGAAATACCCGAAAAATACATGGAAGACAAATTCGTTTCAATCCTCTTCTCAAACAAGATAATCGTCAAACGCGAAGAAGGAAAGTCCGAAGGTCCGCTAATGGACTTCGTGCGGCTTGCAACACTCGCAGTCGAGGAAGTCGTAGACTTCATACCACTGTTCGCAGACAGCATACTCGGAACAACAAGCAATCTGGAACACAAGACCGCTGAAGTAAAAGAACCCGAGAAAATCAGCATGGTAGGCGCCAAAGTCAACCTCCCTGGAGGCGTATTCGACTTGCGCAAGTTCTTGGTCGTACGGCGCGGCTCAGACGCCACAGTCGAGGAAGAAGACGACGTAAAATACCCGTCAAACAAGATAGCTGAAATGCTTTCCGTAATACTCAACGCAAGAGTAAAACCTCAGGGACTAATTTTCATGCCATACTACCTGTGCTCATACGTCGACGAAAACACACACTCGCTAATACGCCGCGAAATACTTTTCATACCCAAATTCATACCCCCTGAAGAAACCAAACGCGCCCGCGAAGTGAAAAAACCCGTCAAAAAAACCCAGACACACGTCGGCATACCCTACAAAATACTGAAGTAACCGCGCAAAAAATCAGCGTCTCCTCAACACCCACACCCTGCGCGTCAGGCTCTTGTGCACTCTCACATCATGTTTCTCGAAAACCTCGAAGCCCCTGAACGTTAGCTTATACTCTGCCGGCGAAACCAAAACAACAAACGAGTTTCCTTCAACTATACCTGCCGCCTTCTCAGCGAACCTCCTGTAAAGCGTCAGAGGACTCTTGCCTGAAACAAAAGAAGACCTGCCGTAAGGAGGGTCAGTAACAACAGCATCAGCTATGCCGTCCCACAAAAGAGCATCTCCCACCCTAATATCTCCCCCCAAACCATAATGCCTCAGGTTTTTGACGCAGCCGCCAACCATGCGCTCGCTCACGTCACCTCCAGCAAGCTTCATGCCCATGAGGCCTGCCTCAATAAGTATGCCGCCTGTGCCGCAAAAGGGGTCTAAAACCACGTTGCCTTCACGAACCCTAGACAAGTTGACGAGCACCCGCGCCATCTTCGGGTGCATGCTCGTGGGGTGGAAAAAAGGCCTATGTTGCGGTTTCCTCAACTCGAAACTGTGTTTTACCGGAATCCTAAGCCCTGCAACAACACGGTCGTTTGTCTTAAAACACAAAACGTCTGCGTCAGGTTTGCTCAAATTAACTCTAAGGCCCCGTGAGTGAATCAGCAAACCCAACGCTTTTTCAACCCGTTCGGAACTGCATGAAACCCTGAACGAAGAGACGCCGCTAATCTTATCATACACTGCTCGCGCTATGTCCTCTAACTCGTCTGAGTCGTGAACGAAAACTGCAGCATTTTTTGTCATGGCGAGGCGGCTTAGCCAGCTGGTGTTTCTGCTTTTAACT
>CAZKCF010000071.1:0-4682 GCA_964551365.1 uncultured archaeon | reverse complement strand
GCTTAAGCGGGTTGAGGTGACGTGTATTAAATGTGGTAATACAATGTATTACCCTTACGGGAAAACAAAAAATGGAGAACACACTACACTTGGGTAAACAGGGCGTAACTGACTCGTTCATACAGGAAGTCCGAACTCAGCTAAACAAAAGCAAGAAAATCAGGGTCAGGATGCTGAAATCATCACGCAAAGACACGGAGAGAGAAGACATCGCAAAAACTGTTGCCGAACAATCTGGCGCGTTGCTTACTGAGGTCAGGGGGAACACTTTTATTTTGGAGAAGAGGTAGGGTATGCGGCAGCTGAAGAGGGTTGAGCAATAAAGCCGGCAGTAGCGAAATGGTGGGGGAGTATGGACGACGTTAAATCGAAATTGGAGAAGTATTTGAATAAAGCCAAGCCGTTGTTTGAGGAGGTTGCTGTTACGGTGCCGGATAAAGTAGACTTTAAGGTCGTGGGTAGGGAGTTCTGGGAGATGGCGTTAGGGTACTACAGCGACGCCAAACACTTCTACGAGAAAGGTGAATACGCAAACGCCCTAGCAGCCTTGGAGTACGCTGAAGGATGGCTTGATGCCGGAAAAAGATTGGGAGTGTTCAAGAGCAAGTGATGTTGACCAAAAAACTTGGGAAAACCAGGTGGACGTTAATTCTTGTTGCAGTAGTGTTGGTGTTTTCAGCCTACATGAGGGTAAACATCCCCCGCCAAACGTATGAAGGCGCTGACGATTATAGTTACAACAAGTTCGCCTTGGACATGTTGGATGGGAAACCATTCGGCGGCACATACTATTGGCCGCCGGGGATGTCGTTGTTTTTGTATGCTGCTTACTCTCTTTTCGGTTTAGACATAAAGTGGTTGCTCATACTCATAGGGTTCTTGGACTCGGTGCTGGTCTATTTTATTGCGAAAGCATTGAGCAAGGACATTAGGGTGGCTTGGCTGTCATTTTTCATATCACTGTTGGACGTGGATTTAATGTACTTTTCAACGCAACTTTACTCTGAAAACGTCTACAACCTGTTTTTCCTGACAGCAGTCTACTGCATAATAAAGTCTTCAAACAGCAAGTCGCTTAGGTATCCTGCCCTCGCAGGAGCATGCATCGGCTTGTGCACTTACCAGAAGGTTTACACAGTCGGCTTAATCCCGATTGCATTCGCACATTGGTGGGTTAACAGGAAAAAACAAGTCAAGTTTTTTTCAAGAAAGAACACGATTTTGAGCAAACAATAACGGTACTGGTGGCCTCGCTTATTGTCGTATCGCCGTGGATTATCAAAACACACGTGGAACATGGAGTGTTCGTGTTTATGACAGCTACGTCGGGCATGAACCTCTTCATAGGAAACAACCCCTACGCCAACGGCTGCTACAACAACGACGGCTTCGAGAAATACGAGAAGTTTCTGGTGGCGGAAAAAAATATAGTGAAAAACAATCTCGAGTTTTACCAGAAGGATAAGCTAGCCGGAGAACTCGCGTTAGAATACATCAAAGAGAATCCACGAGGATTCATCGGAAAAATGGCGGAACAACTAGCAACATTCTGGCTTCTCCCAAACAGATACTGCTGGCACCTGCCTCTCTCGCTCCCAGACATTATGATAGACTACACTGGAGGCCTGTGGATTCTCTCGATAATAGGTTTCTTTTACTCGACACGCAGATGGAAGCAGCACGTTGTCGTCTACCTCCTGTTCGCTCTGATGATATCGGTCACACTCGTCACCTTCTACGAGTACAGGTACCGGCTGCCACTTATACCATTCCAGATTATGTTCACGGCTTACGCTTTAAACTGGTTTTACAGTGAGGTAAAAAACAGGAGATACGCGCAGATTCTGCCGCCGATTATTGCTGTGTCAGTAATCTTGGTTATGGTACACTATCAGGTGATACCGCCGTTAGGGTTCCCTGAGCTGCACAATGATGTTGGGACATTGGCCTACGAGCAGGGTTACTATGATGTCGCCGAACGGGAGTATAATGACGCAGTAAGGCTTGCTCCATTGGATGCGGAAGTACACTATAGTTTAGCGAGATTATATTTCGCGTTGGGGAGAATCAGCGACTCGGAATCGGAATTGAACACTGTTATAGCGCTTAATCCAAAGTACGCTAGGGCATACAACGACCTTGCGGGGATTTATTATGCCATGAACAGGACTGATGAGGCTGAGGCGAAGCTTCTGGATGCCATAAAGGCCGACCAAGGTTACTCAAACGCCCACTACAACTTGGGGATGCTATATTTGGATAGGGGGGACTACGAGAAGGCTATCAACGAGTTCAAGACTTCACGCCAACTGAAACCCGATGACTATGAGGCTTACAACAAGGAAGGAATTGCGTGCATGAAGCTGGGCAGGTACGATGATTCGCTTGCAGCCTTCAACAAATCGCTGTCAATCAAACCCGACAACAATGAAGCATTAGGCTACATGAAAAAGTTGGGTGACGTCAGTGTGGCCTGAGTCGCCAGCGAAAGGCGCGTGAGAGTAGCGTATTTATGCCCGCTTTACCGTGATATTGTTGGATGAAGAGGAAACACCTGTCAGCTAAAAAAATCGTGGACGAGGGGATGCAGTTGCCTGAAGTGAGGGGCATCTCGGCTGAGAGAACGCATCCTCTGAAGTCTTTCAGCCTTCTTGACGACGTCAACGGCAGAATAACAGAAGTTTTGTTTCAAGTCGGAGGGCAGACGATGAACAAAATAGAGCCTCCGCTGGAATTCTACAAATCCTTGATGAGAAGCATGGAAGGCGCTGCATTCCACATAGCCTACGGCGGAAAAGAAAGCCTTTACAGTATGTCTGACGAAGACGCGCGCGAATTGGAGTCGCTGTCGGGAAAATTCGGCGGCCGGGTGAGGTTGCATCCCATGTACAGTACGCCGTCTTCGTGGCCTCAGGATCAGTATGTGGCGTTGCGGGGGAAACATGGTGCGGCGGTTATTCAGGGCGAAGACGGGCTGGTGGATGACAGAACCTCCAGGTTTTACAGGAGGAACGTTGACTCAGAGTTCTTGAAGAAGAAGCTTGTTCCCGGCTCCAACTTAGTTAGGACTGAGCCCGATGAACTAGGCTTAAGTTGGTTTGAGGGGGGAGACGTTGTTTCAGACAGCAAGACAATATTCGTCGGGCCTGATGTCTTAAATCAGTCGCTCTACAAGAACATGATGAGAAACTCGCGTTTCGTCCGGAGGATGATTGAGCCCCCATTCAGCTACTGGCTTCCAAGCCACGTAAAAGACGACATAAAGCTTATGCTCAACCACAACTACAATGACGCGCTTGCCGAGGACGAAGTCTGGCTGTACCGCAAAAGAGACTTGCGAGAATTCAAGAAGGCGGCAAAAGGAGTTTTCGCAGACTTGGACAAGGAGCTTCCTGAAGGAATCTACTCCCAATCGGACAGAGAAAGCAGGCAAAAATTCACCAAAGCGCTGAGGGAGTATTTTGACGCGAGCCTTTACTTGCATGAAGGCGTTGACAGCAGCACAGTCCAAGGAGTGCGCGATGAAATCCAGGAGAAGGTTGGCGTGGTGAGCGGGGGGCGGAATGTTTTGCTTCTTGAGCGGTGGGACCGCAGCATATACCACATTGACACGCACATTACGCCTGTCGGCGACAACACCGTGCTTGTTGGAGACAGCCGCCGGGGGCTGGAGCTTTTAAGCCGCACGGAGCGTGAGAAATTCGAGCGCTGGACTGTGGACTTCAATCGTGAGGTTGCTGGGGAATTAGACGAGACTGCCGCTTTTTTGGGGAAGCACGGTTATAGGGTGGAGCGCGTTCCACTAGTGGCTAAGAACGTGAGAAGCGACTTTGAGTCACCGTTCATGACATACAACAATGTGCTCTTGGAGGACTACGGCACGGGCGAAAGCAGGGTTAGGAGGGTTTACCTGCCGCACTATGGTTTCAAGAGGCTTGATGAGGAAGCCCGCGGCGTCTACGAGCGTCTTGGTTTTGAAGTAAAACCTATTGAGGGGGTCTACGAGCTCGCGGTCACAGGAGGCTCCATAAGATGCGCCTCCAAGGTTTTGAGGAGAAGCGGCTGACTAGCGTTCAAGCCATTTGATTAGGCAGAAGAGTCCGGGTAAAAACAAAAATGCTGTGATTAATGCGTTTCCTTCGCGATAGTATTTTAACGCCAAGCCCAACAGTAATCCCGCCAGTATTACAAGTCCTATTCCGCCAACGTTGGTTTTAAGGTGATACCAAAACAGCTTGAACTGTACTTTAATCTCGTGCTTGAGCCGGCGGAACTTCCAGTCATCGTCCATTTCAACGCGATACAAGCTCGTCGAAAATGTGGCGTAAAGTCAGCATCAACGCAGCCTTCTCGTTCTCAGTTAAACGTAAATTAATTTTCCTGCCGCCCCGCTGCGCGCTCATGAAGGGGCTTGTGTACTGCAGGCGAGTGTGTGTTTTCTCGAACATGTGGTCCATGCGCCATTCCATCGTGCGGGATACCGCTTGGGAGAGGCCTGCCACTTCGTCCAAGTTCAGGTCTACGGTGAATTTCTCGTTTTTGTCGGTGAACGTGACGTAACAGGTCTTGTACTCGCGCTCGCGGGGTATGGACAGGGTTATGGAACTGAGGTCTCCTTTCTCGTCGGTGTGAACCAGAGTGTGCACAACCTTCAGGGAGAGTTTATGCAGGTCCTTCATGAC
>CAZKCF010000070.1:0-4711 GCA_964551365.1 uncultured archaeon | reverse complement strand
AAGTCAACGACGTGCCGTGCGACTTCCTCTTCGTAGGCGCATGCAACATACGCGACGTCGGGGAGATAATTAATCCGCTGCGTTCTAGGATTCTTGGAAACGGCTACGAGATTTTGCTTCAGACTTCGATGTCCGACACTCCTGAAAACAGGTTTCTTTTAGCGCGTTTTATGGCGCAGGAAATCAAGAAGGATGGTAAAATTCCTCCCGCCACGAAAGAGGCTGTTAAATTGCTTGTTGAAGATGCGGCTAAGAGGGCTCGTATCATAGATGATGAGCGTAATTCCCTCACGCTTAGGTTGCGTGATTTGGGCGGGGTCCTACGCATGGCCGGTGATTTCGCGATATCCGAGGGTTCGAAGTATATTGAGGCGAAGCATATTACTGAGAGCATTAATGAGTCCAAGCCTATTGAGTATCAGCTGCAGGAGCGTTATGGTTCCGTGTTGAGGGGCGTTGAGAAGGACAGTATTGTGAGCCCCGAGTACGGCAAGATCGGCTCCAGCTACTTGTAGTATGTTGAATTACGACGAAATACAGAGGATTTACCGCATAGAGAGGAACACGCCCACACTGCAGGCCATATCCGCGGACTTTTACGCTCAGGCCAACCTGCTTTTGGAGGGCGTTGAGGAAAAACACAGGGACTATTTGCTCAAGCTTTTGGCCGACATTCAGGACCGCAGGACCAACAAAATTGTTTTGCATGCTATACGCGCCGGCAGGGCGTCTCAGCCGACGAACATGATTCCTCAGGAGGCTGAGTTTTACGAGCGCATGGTTGTTTTGCTTGAAGATCATCGGCGTGGCGTCTTGTCTCAGGAGTATGTTGTCGAGGCGACGCCTGAAGTGGTGGAGCATGAGAAGGTGAAGCTTAGGATGCTTAAGCCGTTGCCTCAGATTGTTGGCTCTGACGCCAAAAAATACGGTCCGTTTAAAGAGGATGATTTGGCTGAGATACCTGTTGAAAATGCGAATGTCCTTTTGGGTATGGGCGTTGCTGAGAGGGCGTGAGTTTTTATAGGCTGATGAATATATACATAAACCATGAAAGTTCCGCAGAAGCTTATGGCGTATTGCCCATACTGCAACAAGCATACTGAGCATGAGGTTCGCCAGGACAAGAAGGGTAAGGAGCGGACTATGAACCGTGGCAGGCGGAAGTATGAAGCAGTCAAGGCAGGTTACGGCGGCTCTCCGAGGACGCCTAAAAAGCAAGTCTACAAGGTTGGCAAGCGGCCTGTCCTAATCCTAAAGTGCAAGACCTGCGGCAAGAGAGTGCAGAAAAACTACAAAGCCAGAACCAAGAAAACCGTCGAGGTGGTGTCATCATGAAGGAAACAAAGTCCAGGTTTCTGAGAGTCAAGTGCAGCGACTGCGGCAACGAGCAGATAATATTCGGTTGCGCCGCGTCCGACATAAAGTGTCTTGTGTGTGACAAGCTTTTGGCTGAATCCACTGGCGGCAAGACTGTAATAAAGACGCAGATTATCTCTGTGTTGGACAAGGACTTATAGTTCAGCCGCTTCTCTGAACCATTTTCTACCTAAGTCTACGAGGTTTTCCAGCGACTTTTTTGTTTTTCCTTCTGCAGTAATCCTCAAATAAGGTTCGGTTCCTGAGGGCCTGAGGAGGACCCACCCGTCTTCGGTTTCAACGCGCATTCCGTCAATGTCGGAGTATTCGGCGTCAACAACCTTCTTGAGGTTGCTCATTATCTGCTCTTTTCGCTCGTTTTCCACGGGAATCTTGACCCTCTCCATAGGATAAGACTTTATATCCGAAAGTATTTCATAGAATCTTCCCTCGTTTATCAGACTCACGGCTTTGGCCGCTGTCGTTACGCCATCAGGGTAAATGTGCACGTCAGGGAAGATGAACGTTCCAGAAGGCTCTCCGCCGAAGTCGGCGTTGTTTTTCCTGATTCCATCAGCAACATAGACGTCTCCAACAGGCGTCCTCACAACCTTCTTGCAGACGTCTTCAATACGCATGGAGGCGTCGACTGTTGTTACCACAGTGTCCAAGCCGTAAGCCAACACAGACAGGAAGGAATCCCACTCGATGAGTTTCCCGTCTTTGCCTATAGCAGCCGTGCGGTCTGCGTCGCCATCGTGTGCGAAGGCTATGTCCACGTCGTGTTTCCTCACTATCTCACAGGTTTCCTGCAGGTTTTTTTCCGTCGGCTCCAGAAGGTGCGGGAAAATGCCGTTTTTGTTCGTGTTTATTGCTATGACTTCGCAGCCCAGTCGCTCCAGCATTAGCGGGGTTACTGTCGAGCCGCTGCCGCCTGCACAGTCTACTAGCACTTTCACGTCGCTTACCGGCGGGATTTTGCTTAAAATGAGTTTTATGTGTTCTTCTATGAAGTCTTCTTTTAGTACTCTTCCTGTTCCTTTCTTGAACTTCTGAGACTCGAATATTTTTTGTAGCGCATCTTCTTCTTCGGGCTTGAATGAGCCTTCCGTGTTCCACAGTTTGAATCCGTTGTATTCTGGCGGGTTGTGGGAGGCGGTTATCATGACTCCTGTGCCATGTTTTTTGGTGCCGACGCCTACTGTTGGCGTGGGCACGACTCCTGTTTTAACCACGTTTTTCCCCGCTGAAGTCAAGCCCTTCGCGAGGTTTCCCTCCAGCATCGGCCCCGAACTTCGGGTGTCTCTGCCGACGACAACATTATCGCCTTCAGTGTACGTCCCCAGTGCTGCGCCAAGCTTTATTGCGAACTCTGGAGGAATCTCATCGATTTTTCTTCTTATGCCTGATGTTCCGAACAGTCTTGCCATTATAAAAAGTGCCGGCGTTTCTCTGGAGTCACTTGGGCAGGAGCATTATTCTGGCGAGTAGTGCGCCGAGTTGTATTCGCTCGTTGGCTCCTTCGGTTATCGTGAAGTTTACTTCGCCTATCAAGTCTATTATCCTTATTTTGGTTTCGTCGTTGGCGTTCAGTTTCATGACTTCCTTGTTCATCTGTGACAGGATGTCTTCGCCGGAAAGCCCGTATTTTGTTGTCATCTGGTCTAGAAGGTTTCTCGCGTCAAGGAACTTTCCTTCTAACGCGAGATTTAAGACAGTCAGTACGTCTTCGGGCCGGGCCCGTGAGGCGATTCCGTACACTGTGTCTTCGGTAACGCTCCCCAGCATTGCCGCGGACTGCATGAGGTTTATCGCCTTCCTCATGTCGCCTTCAGCCACATAAAGCACTGCGTCAAGGCCTTTGCTGTCGTACGTGACTTTCTCGCTCTTCAGTATCCCCTCCAAGTACTCGGTTATCTGCTCTTTCGGGATTTTCTTGAACCTGAAGATTGCGCAGCGGCTTTGTATCGGCTCTATTATCTTGGAGCTGTAGTTGCAGCTTAAGATGAAGCGGCAGGTTGAGGTGTATTTTTCCATGGTTCGCCTCAACGCCTGTTGTGCGTCCCTAGTCAGGGCGTCTGCTTCGTCCAAGAATATTATCTTGAATTTTCCTGATATCGGTCTCGTTCTTGCGAAGTCTTTCAGCGAAGTTGCCTCCTGCTTCTGCTGGTCTTTCGACCGCATTATGTCTATGCCCCGCTCGTCTGACGCGTTAAGCTCCAAGAAGTCGTGGCCTATTCCTCCAATCAGCTCGTTTGCCAGGCATATTGCGGCGGTTGTTTTACCCACGCCAGCCGGTCCGGAAAAACACAGGTGGGGCATGCTGCCGGCCTTAACGTAGGCTTGCAGTCTGTCTACTATAGCTTCTTGCCCGACTATTTCACTCAGTTTTTTAGGCCGATACTTCTCGGTCCAAGGTAACTCCATGTTAGGTTAAATCTATTACGAACAACCTTTATAAGAGGTATTACATAAAATATTTACTCAGTCAATTCTTAAAATGAAGCCCGCAGGAGACTACAACCCTAAAGCGATTGAGGAGTGTATCCTAGAGCAATGGAAGCAGAAAAAGCTTCCTGAAAAGACCATCCGACCGCGGAAAGGAAAAACTTTCTCGTTCCTGGAGGGCCCGCCGACAGCGAACGCTCCGCCAGCATTACACCACGTGGAAGTCCGCGTTTTCAAAGACCTTGTGAACAGATTCAATTACATGCGAGGCTGCTCTGTCCCGCGCAAGGCTGGGTGGGACTGTCATGGCCTTCCTGTTGAAGTGCAGGTGGAAAAGAAGCTTAAACTCAACTCAAAGAAGGACATCGTCACTTACGGCGTAGACAAGTTCGTTGAAGAATGCCGGTCAAGCGTGTTCAAATACATAAGCGACTGGAACAAGCTTACGGAGCGCATGGCCTACTGGGTTGACATGGAACACCCCTACGTTACCATGGACAACGACTACATCGAGTCCGTGTGGTGGTCCCTCAAGCAGATTCACGAAAAAGGCCTGTTGTATGAAGGCCACAGGGTTGTGCCATACTGCCCCCGATGCGGCACGCCATTAAGCAGCCACGAAGTCGCACAGGGCTACAAGACCATCAAGGAAAACACCATCATCATAAGCTTTAAAGCCAAGGACAAGGATTATTCTTTCTTGGCTTGGACTACCACACCTTGGACGCTGCTATCAAACCTCGCGCTCGCTGTCCACCCTGACCTGGCGTACGCTGAAATACTATACCGCGGAGAAAAATACGTTCTGGCGAAGGATATCGCTGAAAAACGCTTCCCAGACGCTAAAGTAATCCACGTGATGAAGGGCCGCGAACTAGAGGGCGTAGAATATCATCCGCTCTTCAAC
>CAZKCF010000069.1:3709-4773 GCA_964551365.1 uncultured archaeon | reverse complement strand
TAATAATATGCCCGGTTTTTTTGTCAGAAACTTCAACGCATCGGACGTGGACGACATAGTTAGGCTGCACGAGGAAAACAAGTCCTGGTTTGAGGACATAACAGTCACAAGAGACTTCGTCTTGGCTTTGGCTGCAAGACCAGACTTCAGGTTTTTTGTAGCGGAATCCAGCGGACACGTAGCCGGCTTCTGCGGCGCACTCTACTACGAGAACGTGGGCCGCGCCGAAGTCGGCCCCATATGCGTCGCCGATGGTTTCAGGAACAGCGGTGTTGGAGCATTGTTGATTGGAGAGACTCTTCTTTTTCTGGAGAGGCTGAAAGTCCGCAGGGTTGTCGCCAAAGTGAAGGTGGAAAACACTGTCGCGATTGATTTCTTTAAATCGCTTGGTTTTGCCGAAGAAACAGTGTTCAAAAACTACACGAACGCCGGCGAACCGGTAATGCAGCTCGTGAAGTTTCTCGCGAACGCTTAGTTTTTATTTAAGGTTTTAATCCAATAGCTAAGCAGTATGAAGCGGTTTCTGGTTTTTGCGGTAATTTTTTTGATGGCATCAAACGTAAGCGCAAATTACTTGCGGACTATCGAGATGACTCATGACATGATAGACTTGGATGAAGACTTTTACATAACAGTCAAGCTCAGGGACTCGAATTCTCGAATGCAGATAGCGTTTTACGTTGACGGCGTCCAGTTCGGTGCGCTGAAGAATGTGGGTTATGATACCGAGTACGTTGAGTCAAGCCGCTGGGACTGGGAGATGGACGTGCTTTCGTGCGGCGACCATGTGGCGACCGCCGTGCTTAAGATGGACGGCAAGGTTGTGGACAACATTTCGATGGACTTTAGTGTCGGGAACCTGCCGGACATTGACTTTGAGCCTGCAATGCCGCTGGTGCACAAGGAGGCTAAGGTCATACTCACTGAAAACGGCAAGCCGTTGTCTGGGGCGAAGGTGGAGGTTTTTGACTACAGCAGCGGTAAGGTGATTGCCAAGAGGACTACGGACTCCGCGGGCTGGCTGTTGTTCACTGCAGACAAAACCGGAAAGTATAAAATCATTG